>JBLHWO010000008.1:0-34304 GCA_047629215.1 Cellvibrionaceae bacterium
TCTATCCTTTGTTTAAGTTCACCTTCGTGGAAATTCTTGAGCGTAAGATTGCCTGTTTGTTCAAGAGAATCACGGATAGCTTCTTGCTCGTATGAGCCAAGTGAATTGCGAATGGCTGTTTCGAAACATCCTTGTTCTTCTGAATCAAGTTTGGCTTCTTCCTCACCCGATTTTAGTGAGTTGCGGATGGCTGTTTCGAAGTTTCCTTGTTCTTTTGAGTCAAGTTTAGCTTCTTTCACACCCGAGGCTAGTGAGGCCTTAATAGCTTTCTTGGTGAGTACTTGTTCAAAAAGTGAGGCGCGGGTGGCTTTGCCAGAGGGTGCTTGTTCTGTGGAGGCACTGGGCGGCTTAGACGAACTCGTTTTCTGCGGGGTGGCCAAACGTAGCGCCTTACGAATACTACCAGGAAAACCTTTAAAAATGTTACCCACGGCGAACTGCAGCTTACCTTTGGGGCGACGTTCTGCTTGATTGCCCCGCAATATTTGATTCACAGGCTGTATATTTTGAGAAGGAGCAATTCTACTATTTGGAATAAGGGGCATAATAAATAAAATTTTTCTTAAAGTTCATTACCAATGTGTGGTTTTTGGCGCTATTTGGTTCAAATTTTTATTTGCTTTCTACGAGCGTAATGAGAGCTATGGTCATTTCTGGTGTATGAGGAAAGCAAGCAGCAACTTACTTTATCGATTGATCTTGGCGGATCAACAACCAACAAGGAGCACACTCTATGACCGATAATAATATTTCTCAACTGCATAAGCCATAACCAATTGACCGTTTACAACAAGTGTTAGAGCAAGGGACACAACATTCTCGCTTTAGTCGCTTAAATTTTAAGTTCATCGCGAAATACTAACTGAAACAGGCGGGTTTTTAAGGCAATCAAGAATAAAAAGGTCGATTAAAAACACTAATACAAATGATTCTCATCCGCTAGGCCAAATAAAATAAAATATAATATTGTTCGATTAATTCTGAGGTTTGCGGAAAGTCGATTAAGCGAGCAAATAATACTCTCGATATCCCGCGCACTCGGTATTTCTAGAACAGGACGACAATTTAAGCGATCGCGGCGAAAAATGAATAAACTGAAGTACCCTATGGCTTATAAAAGGAACGGTTAATGCTTAAGTTAACGATATTGTTGGGAGAATAGTAGCCTTTACACCATTTTTGAGTAAACCCTAATTCAGAGAACCTTTATTATTTTGAGTAAACCCTAATTCAGAGAACCTTTATTATCTAGATTTTTCTCTAAATACGACATTAATAAACGCACCCAATATAATAAAACCACCCCCAAGCCATGTAAAAAAAACGGGCACTTCGCTAAAAATCAACCAACCCAGTATGGCGGCAAACACCACTTGTAGATAGGAAAAACTCGTAGCTTTACTGGCGGTTTCGGTTTGCATGGCTTTGGTTAAGCCAACCTGCCCTACCTGAGTCCCTATCCCCACACCTAAGAGTAACGACCATTCCCAGCCTTGGGGCATGACTAAATTATCGCCCAATAATATTAATGAAAATGGTAAGGCGACTATAGGGAAGTAAAAGATAATAACGGAGCTATCTTCTGTTTCATTAAGCTTTCTAACTAGCACATACGCTACAGCGCTACCGAAGGCACCGGCTATAGCTGCCACGACGGACAATAGCGAATAACTCGCTTGTAAATCGCCAAATAAAAATGACGGCCTAACAATAATAATCAAACCTAAAAAACTGAAAATAATACACAATAACGTCGAACCGTGAAGACGTTCACGTAAAAAAAAGAGAGCCAGTATGGCTGTGAACATAGGGTGTAAGTATTGCAACATGGTGGCTTCGGCAAAGGGAATATGAACTAAAGCGTAATACACACAGACTAATGCCAAGGCACCAGCAATACCACGTGCACATAGTAAGTCTTTACGGTTTCCCCACAGTGAGATGCCTTTACGTTTTACATCAACATAACTAATGACAGCAGAAATTAAGGCACGAGCGGCAACAATTTCCAATACCGGGATCCCCCGTGTACTGACTAATTTGACACATGCACCCATCAATGCAAAACCCAATGCACTGAGAATCATATAGCGAGCACCTAAGGGTAAAAAATTCAAAATAGTATCTCTTAAAAGGCTAGTGTTTTGGCCATGATAAGGGCATCTTCTCGCGCCCCGTTATTACCATCATGGTTTTTATCCACTAGCGTTTTTACTGCAGGGTAATAGTTGGGTCTACAACCGACTTCGTTAAAACCCAAGCTATCATAAAGTGTAATCGCACTCGTGTTCGACACTCTCACTTCCAGAAAGAAATTATGAATCGAGGATTCGAAAGAGTCACACGCTTCATCAAGTAACAGACTGGCTAATCCACGACGTCGATACGCGGGAGCCACCGTAATATTAAGCAACTCTGCTTCACCTGCGCCGGTTGAGGTAATGATATAAGCGGCTATCGGTTTTTGGGTATTTTTTTTAGCGCTAGCGTCTTCACCAATAACCGATTGATCGACCAGTACAGAAGAGTGATGTGATGACGTAATACTGGAAGTAAAGTTGGCCGTAGACCATGGCGAGACATGAGATTCTGTTTCGATTGCTAATAACCCAGGAAGGCGGTCGAGTGTCATATTCAGCAAATGGTACTCACAACTTTTATGAGTAAAGTGTTTCATTTTATTCGTTTTACTCGTCTTATTTATATAGGAACGTTATTGGATTATCAGTGCTACCAATACACGCGTAGGGTGGGCTGTAAACGTTAAGGGTTTTCTTTTTTCACTATTATTTTTTGTAACGCAGACCATGCCGCTGCTTTTAATAGCGGCTCTTGCAACATTGAAAATAAACTCGAGGTAGTCACGACAGGAATATTCCACTGATTATTTTCCAAAGCGCAATTGTCTGGCGAACTTTCTGCACTAGCATCAGGTGAATGGTTAAGACTAAAGCGCGCCGCACTATCACCCATACACAACAAGGTTTTAAAAGGCAACTTCGTCATTTGTGCCGTTATGTACGCTTGCACCATGGCACACGCCTGCTCCGCATCTTGGTTTTGTTGTTCAATAGTTTTGCTATTATTATTATTTACAAAGAGAGGCCAACGGATTATTTCACTGGAGGGTAGCTGCGCCAAGGGATACCCGATTGCACGTAATATATTTTGCAACAACCTATCCGTAGGATACGCCGCACCGGGTTGGCGCGAGTCGATCACTAATAATTGATCGCGAATACGCCACACACTTAAAACAAAACTCAGTTCTTTTGAAGGTGATGTAGACACTTCAGTAGGCAAGACAGCTTTAGTTACAGATTCTCTTTGGCTATCGCCTACCTCACCACCTAATGTACTGCCCATCACTTTATCGACCGCTGTATTTACGGCGACAGACTCTACGGGGTCAGAAAGTACATCCAATACCGATAATGGTGATAAAGGAGGACTTGCCTTCTCTTGATTCTCGGGAGAAAAATGTGGGCTATCAACTTGATCAGTAAAAGCTGAATTCTGAGAAACAGCTTCAACACCAACGTTAGCGATAGCTACAGAATCCTCTATGGGTGGAAGAGCTATCTGTTCATTGCTCAATAAAACCGGCGCAGCAGCGCTGACCAATAGGCGTCGAGGTACGTAGCTGTCGATGCCTAGTAGTGATAAATACTGCTGTCGCCGCTGTTCAAGCATTAGACACCGCTCTGAGGATGCGCGCGATGCTTACCCGTTGCCAATAGATTCAAGGCATGCACATACGCTTTAGCTGAGGCCGCTATTACATCGATATCACTTCCGACACCATTAACAATTTTACCATCAGACTCTAAACGAACGGTTACATCCGCTTGGGCTTCTGTTCCTGCGGTAATGGCATTCACCGAGTACAGTTTTAAATCCGCGCCACTTTGCGCAATTTTTTCAATCGCTTTAAAAACGGCATCAACTGGACCCGCACCATTCGCAGTAACCGCTTGGGCTTCACCTTGAACATGTAAGCGTAAATCAGCCCGCGGCTCCTGGCCGGTTTTACATGAAACTTCTAACTCATCGAACTGATACACGTGAGAGATTGAATCTTCGCCATGACCGACTATAGATTGTAAGTCCTCATCGAAAATTTCATGTTTTTTATCGGCTAAGGCTTTGAAGCGAGAGAAGACGTCTTTAAACTCGTCTTGCGATGCAAAAGCAATACCTAACTCTTCATAACGTGCTTTGACTGCCGCCCGACCAGAATGTTTACCCAAGACTAATTTATTGGCGTTCCAACCCACATCTTCGGCACGCATAATCTCATAGGTTTCTCGATGTTTTAATATGCCGTCTTGGTGAATACCGGATTCATGGGCAAAGGCATTGGCGCCGACGATCGCTTTATTAGGTTGAACCGGGAAACCCGTAATACTGGATACCAAACGCGAGGTCGGCACAATATGGCTGGCATCGATGTTGGTCTCGACGGGGTAAATATCGTGACGAGTACGCACCGCCATCACCACTTCTTCCAAGGCCGCGTTACCGGCACGCTCACCTAAGCCATTAATGGTGCATTCGATTTGGCGAGCGCCGTGCATTACAGCAGATAAAGAGTTAGAAACCGCTAAACCTAAATCATTATGACAGTGGGTAGAAAAGATGGCTTGATCGGCATTCGGGACGGCGTTGATCACTCTACCGAACATGGCACCGTATTCACCGGGCTCACCATAACCAACCGTATCCGGAATATTGATGGTGCCGGCACCCGCTTTAATGGTCGCCTCTATGACGCGACACATAAAATCAAAATCAGAACGGCTACCGTCTTCTAAGGAGAACTCAACATTATCGGTGTACTGGCGAGCGTGTTTAACCGCCTTAATCGCTTGAGCTAAAACGGCCTCTGGCTCCATCTGAAGCTTGAACTTCATATGGATAGGCGACGTTGCTATAAAGGTATGAATACGGCCACTGTTGGCGGGTTTAATGGCTTCGCCGGCTCTATCAATATCGGCCGGAATTGCGCGCGCCAAACTACAAATGGTCGAGTTTTTTACCGCTTGCGCTACCGCTTTAACGGCTTCGAAGTCGCCGGGGCTGGCAATAGCAAAGCCCGCCTCGATCACATCGACACGCATTTTCTCCAGCATCTTGGCGATACGAACTTTTTCGTCCTTAGTCATAGACGCGCCGGGGCTTTGTTCGCCATCGCGCAATGTCGTATCAAAAATAACTAACTTGTCTTTTTTCACTGTTTTATCACTAGTATTCATGGGATTCCTCACGCACTCTGCATTGGCAGAATGTATAACGGTTCATTATCTCTGATTGCTCTGATGGTTAAAAGGCTTGTTTAACTAAAGGCAAATAATTAGTGCGATAGTCGCAACTAAATGAATAACCTAAATGGAAATCAGAGGAAAGAGTTTGGAATAATATGAGAGATAGAAGATTAGCCGCGCAGCGGCAGCAGGAGAGTTAGAACAGAAGACAGCAAAACACAAATATCTGCGACTATTGATATAGTCGCAGATATCGATGAAGCTTGCTGTATTGAAACATGCGTATCCATGACTCAACTATAACGGTATTCAAAATATCTCGCAAGGATGTTTTTTATACTTTCAACACTGAAGACTCAGGGACGTTAGAAAATGGGTCTTAGCCATAGTTAGGTCTCATTTGAAAAGACTTTTATACCTAAAGGAGCCTCTGAAGAATAGATTATCAGTGAGACAAACAAAACTGCTCCTGCGTTTTGCACCTTACCCCACTATCCTTGTGGGACAAAACAGCCTAATCTGACACGAAGATTTAAGGCAACCTGCTTATTGGCATGAATGTCATGCATGTCAGCTCTGCAGGAGCAGGAAATTGACATTGCCATACAGAATATTTATCGCGCGCTTGAAACATTACGACGGTAACGTCAGTCAACACCTAACAGCTCATGAAGGAAATCGGCAATAGCGTAATAAAACAAACGAAAGGTCTTGGTTTTAGTTAGCATCAAGGGTACTTTAATTATGTTAGCAACTCCGTAGGACGTTTGTTCCAATACCTTAAGTGCCAGTGCTGTTCATCGGGCGACTTCTCAAATAAACAAAGAGCGCCTGTGTTTACTTTCAAGTCCATAAGATGATGCCCTTCACTCGAGCCACAGAGGATAGGGGAAAATCTAGCGATGCCGTTGCTAGTCACTACAAATGCATTTTTTCCGAGATGTTTGTTTTCTAGCATGCGGGCAAATCCGAGCCAACTCTCCTCTATTGCCTTGGGATCAACTTTCCACCCGGGGGGTGCGATTGCGTGACTATTCCAAGCGGTAATAGCTGCTTCACCAATACGAGCAATGACACTCGACTCTGGTTTATTTTCATCTGGCCCATAATCAATTTCACGAAACATATCGAGGATCGTTAGGTGCTTGCTGGATAGTCCAACAGTCGCTAATGCTTGGGCTGCAGTTTGATACGTTCGCTTCAGCGGGCCACTAAATGAAACATCTGGTGTAAAAGACTGTTTTAGGTAAGTGCCTATTAACCTTGATTTTTCTGATTCTACCAGCGGTATATCCGTATTTGCACCGACGCGCCGGGGTATTTCCCCTTGCTTGAAGGTATTGCCATGCCTTGCAATCAATAATCTTGTCTTCATTTTTGCGTCCCTTGACTAACAGTAATATATTCGTGGGCTGTTTCTTGATACCCAAGTATATCACCATCAATTCGTCAAAAGAGAGGTGAATAGTATCCATTAGATGCATGTGAATTTTGCCGGCGCTGGGAATGCCAGCTGTATGAATCAGCTTTGGGGCTGCTTGGCATCGGCGGCTAGCGAGTCCAAGCAGGACCGGATAAATGCCGTGTGATGATTGGACCTGTTCATATCTAAATGAGCTCCCCATCATCAGCTATGATCTTTTCTGCACGGGAGATATCTTCTGGCGAATCAACACCTGACATACCTTGCCGGCCTTGATAGTCGACTTCGACCATATGGATTTTTAATCCATTTTCCAGGAACGTAAGTTGTTCTAAGCCTTCGTAGACTTCATATTGGGAGGCAGCGAGTTGAGAAAAATTCAATATCACCTCCTTTTTGTAGGCGTAAATGCCGATATGTCTTGCGACAGGTGATTTTTTTGATGCTTGTCTGAGTGTGTTTTCATTTCTGATGGCCGGTAAAATCTGTTTAGAGAACCACAAGGCTTCTAGTTGTTTGTTGAAGACAACCGTGGTTCCTGAAAAGGGTGTACTGCTTTTGGCGTGTCGCAGTGTATCCAGCGCCGGCCAATCAAGCTGAACGTAGGGTGTTAATATATCAACCGAAGGGTATTGAATATGGGCCTTTATCAATTCTACTAAAAACCAGGGTGGGCAAAGCGCATTGTCTCCTTGAAGGTTGATAACCAGATCTAAGTTGTCATCCATTTGAGCGACTGCTTCTGCAACCCTTTCTGTCCCAGAATTGCAATGTTCTGAGGTTTTCAGCACCGCGATGCTTTCATCCTCACAGTAGCTCAGGATTCGAGTGTCTTCAGTTAATACCATTGATCTTACTTCTGCAATTTTATGTTCTTTTGCATATTTACCTGCAAGTAATGCGATATCCCAGACTCTTTTTAGCAGTGTTTTTCCCGCGATCGGTAAAAGGGGTTTGCCTGGTAAACGAGTCGAGTGGAAGCGCGAGGGAATTAAAATTAAGATCTGCGATAGGGTTGGCTCTGGCATGAGGTAGATAATCTCTTATTTAATATGGTGATGATTGCTTGAGAGAATTAACATTAAGACGGTTGTTAGATCAAGCATCCAATTTCCTCTGGCTGCGGGTTTGTATACTTAGTGTCTAAAACACAAAAAATAAAAAAACAGCCCGTTAGACCTTGATTATGCCACTCTTTTGGAGCGAGACCCAGAACGTTCCAGTACTAAATGCTCGACGCCAAGAACCTTTCTTCACGCTTATGGATGAAGAACTGAGCATCGTCAATCGTTTATTGAGGCAGCATTTTCCCAAGGGGACAGATTTATCGATACACACACAAAGACAATTGAGCGCAGTAGCTTGCCAATTAAATACACGACCTAGAAAAACCTTAGAATATAAAACCCCAGTAGATAAAATTGGTAAATGTGTTGCGTCGATCAATTGAACCCATCGGAAGCAGAAGCCTAGCCCTCAAGGTCGATGAACTTATTGGACATATTACCCACTTAGTTCAGGTGGTGATGTGTAAATTAAATAGGCTGTAGCCGGGAGAAATAGCGTTGGTATTTGGCTTTGTGGCCCTATTGACCATTTTGGGGGGAAGTGGTGTACACGTTCAAGGGCAACCTCAAGATAACTGCCCTTCCCAGGCTCGCTATTATGAGTGTGGGCTGAAACCCGTTCGCCAAGTGTGTGAGAAAATACCGTACACAAAACGTGAATGTCAGATCGTTACGAGATATCATCAAGAATGTAATCTTCTTCCAAATCGTCAGCAATGTACGAGCGGTGGAGTAGACCGGAAGTGCCACTGGAAACCTTCGCGTCGTCAATGCAAAATAGTGAATGAAAAAAGGCGCTGTCGAACGATACCGGCAAAAAAGATCTGCCACAATACACCCAGTAGCCAATCTTGTAAGATCATTCTGGGAGAAAGAATTTGCCGTCAGGTCCCTGTCACGAAGCGAAATTGCCAAATCGTGACTCGTTACCATGAGACGTGCCGCGAGCTTCCGGACCAAAATATTTTATGATAACCCTAGTAATTGCAGATCACTTTCGTGAAAATAACTAAGCTAGGGACTCAAAAATAGACAAGCCCGTGCCCCGTGCTCTAAACCTAGATGAGAAAATTAATCGATTTTCTTTTTGGGCCGTTGTGATGCAAAAACCGACTATTGAGGGTGAATCGGTCGCTGACGATCCGCCTTTTATCTAGTCGTTAAGGTTCTAAATCATGAAAAATAGAACATCTATATTAACCTTAGTATTACTATTTATTTCTCAGGATTTCCTTTGAGTAAAGTACGCTCGGCCTGGTCTTCAAGTCTACTTATGAAATCATCTGCCCCGTCTGGCTGCCCCATACGAGTGTTCTCGCGCAAAACCCCATTATTTGGCATTCTCCTTTATGACTAAATCCAGCTCAAATCTACCCATTTTATATTCCCTACAACACTGCCCCTATGCCATGCGCGCTCGCTTAGGCATTTTATTGGCTCAGCAGTCAGTATTAATTCGCGCTGTGGTCACAAAAAACAAACCAACAGAAATGTTAGCGATATCACCTAAGGGTACAGTACCTATATTAATAATTAATCACGCTGAATGTAGCGACGTGCGGCACCAGAAGGCCACTATTATTGATGAGAGTATCGATATCATGTTGTGGGCACTAACGCTAAATGACCCTCAAAATTTATTAAGGGCAGAAGATCCACGTCATCTAGAGTCTATGTTAGAACTTATCAGAAAAAACGATAAAAAATTCAAACCCAAGTTGGAAGTTTATAAGTTGGCGAAGCGATTCCATAAAGAATCTGAAGTAAAAGATCGCCAGAGCTGTGAAGGTTTTATTGCAGAGCTAGAAAATAAATTAGAAACAAGTCACTATTTAATGGGTGATCAAGCCAGCTTGGCTGACTATGCTTTACTGCCATTTGTACGTCAATTCGCACGAGTCGATCGAAAATGGTATTTGCAATCTTCTTACCCTAAGTGTCGAGGCTGGTTAAACCGACATTTACAAATGCCGCTATACACCAAAGCCATGGCTAAATATCCACTGTGGTTAGAGTGCCGTGAAGCCTTTTTATTAGGGCAAGACTAGTGATTACAGAGCGGCGCAGGTAAAGCCCTGACACTGTGATTTTTTATAAGCCCTGCTTGTATTGAGCATTAGTCGATACCGTGACCATCTCATGTAACTGAACGCCGGATTCCTGTACTCCATTCAACACATTTTCAAAGTGATGAATCAATTGAGTTTTATCTAGCTTTTCTTTCGACCCACTACCGATATCGGTTAAATCTATAAAGAATTCATCAAACAACTGTGAAAAATCATTTACTGCATCTACATTCAAGAATTGTTCATGATTATAAATACTTGGGTAACCGCCCTTCTGTTTATCGACCGCAAATGAAATACCTTTTACATTGGTAATAGACGTGGCCTTTTCACATGACTGCATACAGCCATCTTCGATACTCGGTTTTTTACAGCCTACCGTTTGCTGAAAGAAACACTGACGACTGGTCATCATTAAAATGGGGTGATATATGCTGTAAAATAACTTAAAGTTTTCAGGACGCTTAATATTACGAATTTGGGGTCTATTAATCTCGTTAGAGATGAAGGCGCCCTTACAATCCAGATCTTCTTTCAGTGTTAATAACGCATAAGAGTTAGTTGTATTTAAGAATGGGCCTGCCACCCAGTCAATACCCATTTCAAACGCTTTGTAAGCAATGCCGGTATTATTGCTAACGATATACTTTGGTCGAACTTCTTCGAGTACTTTAACTGCCTCTAGATAATCTTTACCGATGAGCACGGCAGGAAACCAAGGTATCAGTTTTGGATTCTCTAAAAATAGGTCGATGTACTTGCGGTTGCCCACTTTAAAGCTCTCTGGCAATTTAAAATAAACATCGGCATCTGTTTCATCACATAGAACGATATCTTTTACGTCTGCAATTAACATTGACATCTTTGGCTTTTCTTCGATCTTTGCGTGGTGGCTTAAGGGCGAGATTTCAACAGCCGGAATAACCGCTACAGAGTCATTGAGTAGAAAAGCTAGTTCATTTTTTAACGAGGTCAACTCTTTAAAAGGAATTGTTAAATTTGAATCTAGACCCTCATAGTTAAAGCTTTCAACCAAATACTCAGAATTATTAAATGCTTTGAAACGCTTTTCGATAGCGACCTGATCAATACCAGATTGACCCGCTTCGGTTAAATCCATACTGGATTGAACGGTAAACATTTTATCTTCAGTAACGCTCCCTGTCACTTTCGCTGTTACTATTAAAGGCTCGCTTAGCTTGCCTGAAAAATGTAATACCAAGTTGTGTTTGGCTATGCTCAGATATTTTATTTTTTCTTCTACAATTTCGCTTATCTCATTTTTTTCTTGAGCCAGTTCATCCTGTGTTTCCTGAATTTGTACAACCGATATTGCCTCGTTTTTGTCATTGGCATGGGTAAAACTATGATCGCGAGGATTATCAATAAACATCGATTTTTTCATATCACCTTTCAGAAAAAGGTTAGTGAAATCTCGGTTAAATACCCTGTATAGATTTGAGTCATCGTCTAACAATGTACCAGTTTCAACAAACTTATTAATTTGTTTCCGCCAGGTATCAACCACAGTGTGTACATACTGTGCGCCTTTAATTCGCCCTTCGATTTTCAAAGAATCGACACCGGCATCTACCAGCTCAGGCAAATCAAAATAAGCTGAATTATCTTTTAAGTTAAGCGGAAATTTATTGCCCGTGGCGGTGGGTTCATACTCATCGCGGCATGCTTGACTACAGCGACCACGATTACCGGAGTTACCCACGCTGACCGAGCTTGAATAACATTGACCAGAAAATGCAATGCACAATGCACCATGAACAAATACTTCTGTTAATACGTCTGCATCATGGGCTACGGTTGTTAATGCTTTAATTTCGGTCAGATTTAGTTCACGCGATAAATTAACGCGGGTCGCGCCTATTTTAGACAGAAACTGAACCTGCCCTTCATTATGCGTTGTTAACTGAGTTGAGGCGTGTATATTCAAACTGGGAAAATACTTTTTAATCAGATTAAACAGCCCGAGATCTTGCACAATGATTCCATCGACACCACTGTTCACAAGCTTATTCAATAGCTTAACTATGCCCACTACTTCGTGTTCTAAAATCACTACATTTAAGGTCAAAAATATTTCGCAGTCATATTTATGAGCCAGCTTGACGACACCGCTTAGGTCATCAAAGGACAGATTAGCCGCTCGGTTACGGGCATTAAACGTGTCAAGGCCGCAATATACGGCATTGGCACCCGCGACAATAGCTGCTTTAATCGCATTAACGTCGCCGCCTGGGGCTAATAGCTCTATTTTTTTAGTCATACAAACCCACTTCAGTCTTTGGCCGCTAATGTTGTAATTATGAGGGGTGAGTTTATCTGTACCCCCTAAGCATTACTATCAAATAATCGGTACTGACAACTTATTTTAGCCGAAACTAAGCCTTAAGAAGAGACTAGAAACAGCAGTTGGATCGCAGCGAGGGAGCTTAAGGTGCAGAATATAAAGGAGAATTAAGGGGACGTATTTATTTTTTCCCTCTTTAGCAGGCCGACCTCGGCCTCTTTGCTCTATCCTAATCCCCACCCTCAACTCAATTTTATCAATAAATTTTGAATTGCCCGATAACTGATTGCGCTGGCAGGCATTACAAAATAAAAGCTGCTCAGGGTCTGGCACAACCAAGCGAAAAAAATCTCTGTAACCTTCTATTCTTTTACTCTCGTTAACACCCAAAGCCTGGTAACAAGAGTCAGGATCAAGCATGCTTGGCTCGGCATTCCGCGTTCTTTCCTGATAACTAGAGAGCTTAATATTGAGCTCGTTTTTCTATTCCTTTAGATTCGTCAGGTAATACTGATGATCTTCATCTACTACAAATATCGCACTACGGTTGTGACCTCGCTGAACAATATGGTGCGGACAATTCGGCACCAACACTTTCGCTTTCCGTGGCATAGTTCATTTCCTTCGAACTTAAAATAGTTGCGTCCCCTTTATTCTCTTTATTCTTCTTTCATCGGAGCCGAATTCACTTTTTGCTGATACTAGGATATTTCAAGGCTAAGCGTGTTTACCTAACTGATCAATGGAAAGATATTGCATCTAACTATCGGTATATCGCTCAACACTACTATCCGCGATGTCTACTCGGCAGCCACTAAATCGGTTGTCACTGATTAAAAAATCGTGAATGTGGCCCACCTCTTCTCATGATGCGCAATCTAATAACCCCTGGGCAACGATTGATTAAAAATTGAACTGATTGAGACTTGCTGTCACCTATGTACGCTTACCCGTGAAAGTCTGCTTAAGAAGTAATCGCAAAACGTCATTAAATTCTGAACAGCATGTCACATATTTTCAACTAAAAATGACCTATTATGTTTTCTCTACGCGCTGCACAGAATACACGCCCTCCAACGCAGACACCCCAAACGCCTGTGAATTCACAGCAACAGTCCATACCCGCAACAAACTTTAGGCGCCATTGGATACCAAGTGATGGTGACTGCCTTTTTAGAGCCATTCATATGGGTTTAAGTCAACCAGGGATACACGCATCAAACGAACAGATCATGGGACTTAGGCAAGAGGTTAGTAATTATGTGGTAGCTAATTATTCCGAGCTGCAAAGAAACAACCCTGAGTTTCAACGTCGTTACGGACTGGAAAACCTGAACGGCCTTCTACTTACTCAAGGGCAATGGAATGAAGTCGCCGGGGACTTGGTGGCTCCTTTGCTTGCCCAGGTATTGGGTCGTGAGATTGTGGTTCTTCAGCCTCTAGAGAGGGGGAGCACATATGCAATCCGGCAGGCTTTTCCTGCGGAGAGCCTAGGATTTCCGTCTAATGGAAGAGGAAGGGGCAGCACAGATCAACCACCCATCTATCTGGCGCAGATTGGCGGAACTCATTATGAATATCTTGAACATCGCAATGTACACCTAGCAACCAATACCCAAGCTATAAAAGATTCCGCTCATGGCGAAGGCACCCAAAGCTTTCCCCAAGGAAATATGCGGTATCAAGAGAGTAATAGACTCGAGACAGGCTCCTCAGTTAAACAAGCTATTGCCACACGAGCACCCAACAATAGCAGCGGTTACATCCAATACCTTAAAGGCCACACTCAATTATTTGACTTTACTAAAATACCTAAGACTATGAGTGACGATAAAGTTTATAGTGCCTTATATCGCTCAGATCAAAAAGCATTTAACAAAAATACTTTAAAAGCGATTAAAAATACTACTGAGATTATCAACACTAATGCTATTGGGTTTAATGATCTTGTTGAGCACTTGGGCATGATTAGAAAATCTATTGCACCCGATCAAAACCCCAATATAAATAAATTTGGTTCGGCAAGGACTACCACCTTAAGAACGGGGTTAATTGATGAAAGATACTACGAACTCGGCAAAGGAATGATTAAAAACCTGCTGGCAGAAAGCCAGACCGGCAGTGGAAATATAGTAAAAGAGACTAGGGGCCAGAGCCCATCAAATACTTTACCTGGATGCGAAAGCTACACCTATGATTTATTCACAAATGTCTACGGCGATACAGATGATATTAATATACCAACAACGAAAGTTGCGATTGCCAGCAGTGATCAATATATCCCACACCAAAATGGTTTACCTCTCCTAGATTGCGAGTTAAATGATGTGGATAACACCCTGAAAATACTTGCATTCTATAAAGCATTAATTCGGAGAGATGGACTTAGCAGTGCGAATGCATCTCATCATGATATGGTGCACGATGCAATTGGTCGACGATATTACCTACGAGTAATCGAAGGCGAATTTTCAAATGCAGGTTATGAAACTTGGGAAATAATTCATACAGCTCCAGAGAATATACCTTGCCTGATGAGCAAGGCAGAAGAGGCCTATAATAACTTTCGTAATTTGAAAAATATTGATGAGGCCGGCGCTTTTAGAGAAGCTACTAAGTGTTTGTGGCTTGTCACTAATGCTTGCCCGTTTGAAAGAGGATCATCTTGGGCTGCCGAGGTGCTTGGCTCAGCTATGCTTTCTTGTTTACCACTTTATTCTGCTATAGGTGACGACCTCACAAGAACTCACATTGACTTCTTAGCTTTCGGCTTGCCAATGGACAAGTTTGTTTCGCAATTTGAACACCATTGTGAGCAGCATATGAGTGCTAAAGCGGGTTTATAACAAACATGAAGGAACCTTACCTACACCAAAGACACGTTCAGTTCCACCGCGTATATGTGGCGTAATTTGGTTGCGTATTTTTTGTTTGTCCGTTAGCGGCTTGTTGCGATAGGCTCTTTCCAGAGCACGCTTATCTATATCGTATTCAGTCAGCCACTAATCGGTTTTCTCAATAGCACAAGCACTGCCTGAATAAACTTGCAACTCGGTGCCGTTTTTAGGCTTAACCATTCAGTAAAATATTGCGAGCCATGAACATTGCCCGCCGTAAACCCTATAGCTTTTATAAACCCATCGTCATCAACATAGATATGCGCATTAAAACCATAGGTAGCTTTCTTTTTACCATCGGATCCCGTTTCTACGTTGTAATCCGTTTCCATACTAGAGATATATTTGATAACGCCTTAAAGTAAACCTCCAAAAAAGGAAAGTTTGGCAATAAAGACTACTTACCCTCAAATAGGGAGCGCAACTCATTAGCTGGTTTTTGATAGATTGCAGCAAGCAACTCTGAGAGAAGCTCCTTAACATTATCACCGTTAGAAACCACAGGAAAACTATGCTCGACATTCCGAATACTGGCAGCAATAGACGGCTTATTGGTAGATAAGCCCTGCATTGAACTATCTATTAAGCTATGCAAGCCATCAAACACGCTCTTTTCAGACTCCAACTCAAGCTGTTTAACTTGCTCCCGCAAACTAAACCAACTGTCCTCAGACACCGGCCACTGTTTGCTATAGCTAGTTTTCATATCTCGGCGGATAGTCCGTAATGGCTTTGTTGTATTAGCCGACCAGCCTTTGCTAAAACTGCTTGCCTGCTGTAACAGCTCTGGCGACAACTCACCGTAGTGATACCCGGCCCAGCAGCAGCAGAGCAGCAGTGGAATATCGACGCCATCGCGATCTTGTAATGTTAGGCAAGCATCGGCTACTCTAGGCCTACTGTAGACTTCACAGGCAAAAAACCATAAATTATTGTCTACCGTTTTATTTAGATGAATATCTGGATCAAGCATAATCAATTAGTCTTCACTTATAATAGTTTATAGATAACACAAATAGAGAGTAGCTAATATTGATGCAAGATAACATTATTTTAATCGGTATGCCCGGCTCGGGCAAAAGTACATTAGGCGTGCAGCTGGCCAAAACGCTAGGGCTTAACTTTATTGATACGGATCTATTGATACAGAGCCAGCAAGGGCAATTACTACAAAGCATTCTCGATGAGCAAGGCTACCGGGCGCTGCGAAAAATTGAAGAGACCACTTTACTGGATTTAAAGCTGAATAATCATGTGGTCTCTACAGGTGGCAGCGCTATTTATAGTCACGAAGCCATACAACACTTAGGCGCACTAGGAAAAATAGTGTATTTAGAAGTGAGTTTCAAAGAAATTAAAAAACGAATTAATAATGAGAGTAGTCGAGGAATTGCCAAACCAGCCAGACAAACGCTAGCCGATGTGTATGCGGAGCGTACGCTTCTGTATGAAAAATACGCTGATATTACCATCGATAATAATGAATTTATTAATATTGACATCTTGGGGAAACAACTAACTGAGACTTGATTTAATGGGTGGGCACAACCCACCCTAGGTATAAAAAAGTTTACTTAGTTGTAATATTAGTGATGTTGATCGCCGTCTACGTTTTAGCTAAATCAGCACCATCCGCACTTGCAAGCGGTTTTTTGTTAGGTGCCGCTTTCTTTTTTACCGGTGCTTTTTTTACACTAGTTTTAGTAGCCAAGTGACGAATCAATTCAGCTTGATCAAAGTGATCAACGTGTATCACCTCCATTAAGGCCTTATCGTAATCCATTAATTGATTCGATTCCGTCTTTGATATCACCTCTGCCTCTAGCGCTAATTGAATTTGCCTTGCGCCTAAGGCTTTTTCAATGGTGTCGCTTTTAACGGCGGCTTTTATCTTATCAAATAACGGCTTTAATTCTGCCTGTCGCTTAAATACCGCATCAACTTGGCCCAAGGGGTTAGTCACAGAATCTTCAACATAGACACTTTCGAGTAGTCGCGCGCGGGTATCCGTCTGTTTAGTGAACAGTTTGGACACTGAAGTATCTAGGGCATCACTTGGTGAATTGAAACGAGCACCTAGAGGAAAAATTAAGCAACGCAGCTTCATTGCGAGAAAGCGGCTAGGATAATTTTGTAAAATTTCTTGCATCGCAATCTGATATTGGCTGGTCAAATACTTCATGCTCCACTCAACTAGTGGGTATTCCTCCTCTGGGCAACCTTCGCTTTCATAGTGCTTTAAAACCATACTGGCCAAGTAAAGATTACTTAATAAGTCACCTAACCGGGCAGATAACATTTCTTTAAATTTGAGTTTCGACTGCAAAGTCAACATTGAAACATCGGCAATTAGAGCAAACGCGGCACTTAAGCGATTTAGATCACGGTAGTGCTGCTCCAACTGCATACTGCCCTCTACTTCACCGAGGCGCCCGCCCGTTAGCCCCATCACAAATGAGCGCGCAGCATTGGATATGGTAAAACCAACATGCCCGAAGAAAGTCGTATCAAATTCATCAACGCTAGCATCATTAATGGGCTGCCCAGCTAACGCCATTTCTTTTAACACATAGGGATGACTTCGAGTGGCGCCCTGACCAAAGATCATCAGGTTGCGTGTCATAATATTTGCGCCCTCTACGGTGATAAGAATAGGGACTGAACTATAGGCATCTGCCACGTAGTTTTTAGGCCCGGTCATTACTGCTTTACCGCCTTGAATATCCATTGCATCAATACTGCACTGTCGCGCCATCTCGGTAAGATGGTATTTCAAAATAGCGGAGGGAACACTCGGCTTTTCGCCATAAGACAGGGCTTGAACGGTGTGGGTTACGCCCGCGTTAATGATATAGGTAAAGCCCGCAATACGTGCCAACGGTTTTTGTACACCTTCGAATAGAGCAATGGGCAAACCAAACTGCTGGCGAAGCGCAGCGTAAGCCGAAGTACCAGACAGCATTTGTTTAGCATAACCATTACTAATACTGGGCAAGGTCACACAGCGGCCAACGGATAAACAATTAACCAACATGGTCCAGCCTTTGCCGGCCATTTCAGAGCCGCCAATAATGTAATCCATGGGAATAAAGACATCTTTACCAAAGATGGGGCCATTAATGAAAGCATCGCCGATGGGCTTATGACGACGACCGATGCTGATGCCGCTGGTGTCACGAGGAATCAAGGCACAGGTAATCCCGTATTCGTCTATGTCACCCAATAGATGGTCAGGGTCGTTAAGCTGAAACGCTAATCCAACAATATCGGCAACAGGCGCGAGCGTAATGTAGCGTTTTTCAAAATTAAGTTTAATTCCAAGAACCTCTTTCCCCTCGAACTCACCTTTACAAATGACGCCAGTATCGGGTAAAGACGTCGCATCAGAGCCCGCTAAAGGACCGGTTAAAGCAAAGCACGGAACATCGGTTCCTTTTGCCAAACGGGGCAAATAAAAATCTTTTTGTTCTTGGGTACCATATTTAATCAGTAATTCGCCAGGCCCTAAGGAATTAGGTACACCAATAAAGTTGGCAATACAGCCACCGGTGATAGAGATTCTGCTTAATACTTCTGCTTGGGCCATACCAGAGAAGTCGAGACCACCATACTCTTTAGGAATGATCATACCCAGAAAGCCGTTATCTTTAATGAAGTTAACAATTTCCGGCGGAATAACGGCTATATTATGGTTAATCTCCCATTTATCTGTCATGCCGCAAAGCTCTTTTACTGGGCCGTCTATAAACGCTTGCTCTTCTTCAGTCAGTGCCGGCTTAGGTAATGACAGTAACTTATTCCAGTCCGGGGCGCCGCTAAATAGCTCTCCATCCCACCATACAGTACCGGCATCGATCGCCTCTTGTTCTGTTTGGGAAATTTCGGGCAAGACACTACGAAACCACTGAAATATCGAACGACTTAGAAACTGTTTACGCAAGCCTGTCTGGGAGAGGAAGAGAAGGCCGGCAGACACTATCACCATGATAAGCCCAAGTAAGCCAAAACCAGATGACCCTAACTTAAATAAAGTCAGGGCTGCCATTAACGCTCCCGACTTCATAAGAGAAGCTTTACTATAAGCACAATATAGAACGACACCCATTGTCGCTAAAATAAAAAACAAAGTCATTTACTCTCTCCAGCACAGTTTTTTGTTGATTGCGGCTCTATTGTAAATACGGCGGGTATCTACAACATGCTCATATATATTGCTGTTATTTTAAATAACATGAAAAACGAGCGCTCGCTCTAAATGCATGTTAATATTAGTCTATTGTTTATACAAGCGGTATTTTCTTCCCCTGAACCCTTACTTTAAACTAAGGGTAAGGCTAAATAGACATTAATTAGTAAGCCTAGCTGATTTAATGTACATATCAGCTAATCGGGGAAGAGAACTGATCAACGATCATATTAAAGATAGAGTTGTTACAGTTATGGGTTTAATGTCAACCACACAACAGGCCTTTCTCGGCAGTACTTTCGAAGAATACAAGGCTCACTTCCAATACCAAGACAAGCAGCTATTTAATTTGTTATTTGAACGTAACAAAGAGCGTATTAAGTCAAAAAAAGTAGATGTAGCCGCTGTAAACTTAAAAAAAATATTTGAGGCCACCTTTCATCTATCTTCCAAGATTGGTTTTCATGAGATGTCCCTAAGAGACTTGTCGAGAGAAACCGGTATCAGCATGGGAGGCCTCTACTCTTGCTTGACTAAAAAAGAAGACATTGCGCTTATGGTCTTGGATATAGTCGAAATTGTATCTAAAGAAAATAATCAAAAGGCAACACAGAAACTAGATGAGCTTTCTAGCCTTGAAATGGCCATAAAATACCACTTATATAGTAGTACTATATTGCAACCTTGGTTTTTCTTCGTTTACTTTGAAACTCGATGTTTATCAAGCGAAGATCAAATTAAATCTAAAGCGATCGAAATGAGTACCATCGAGACAATCGAAAAGGTTATCCAGTCTGGCGTCGACAAAGGTATCTTTGACGTCAACAGCCCCTACTTTGTTGCACAAATCATCCTGATTGCTATTCAGGATTGGTACTTGAAACCCTGGAAAAATAAAAGAAAGAACATTGACCTTGAACAATATTCAAAATATCTATTCATTATGGTCAAAAAATTACTATTGATTACTTAACACTTTTCATTGCTATATTTAGTAGTATGGTTAACGCTATTAGCAAGTCATATAAAAAATAAACCACAGTAATAAAGAGGTTATCTTTATGGATCGTTTCTGGCTAAAGTCTTACCCCAAAGATGTTCCCCATGATATTGATGCTAATGAGTTTGCATCAGTTCCGTCAATCCTAGCTCATGCCTGCAAGCAGTATCCCGAAAATGCGGCTTACACTAACTTTGGGACAACAATAAACTTTTCAGAAGTCGATACTCTATCGCGTACGTTTGCCGATTACCTCCAAAATACTCTCGGCCTTAAAAAAGGTGACCGCTTAGCCATTATGTTGCCTAATGTTTTGCAATATCCCATTGCACTTTTTGCAGCAATGAGGATTGGAGTCGTGATTATCAATGTCGATCCCATGTATACTAAACGAGAGTTAGTTTACCAACTCAATGACAGCGGCGCTGAAACTATTTTATTTTTAGAAAATTTTGGCGATACCGTTGCAGCATCAATACCAGAAACTAAAATCAAACAAGCCATCTGTACTCGTGTGGGAGACTGCTTATCCTTCCCTACCTCTTTAATTATTAACTCTGTTCTAAAATATATTAAGAAGTTAATACCCTCATTTCAGATAAAGGAAATGATAAATTTTAAAGATACTCTTTCGAGCGGCAAGCCTAACAATTGTATCGATGTAGAATTAAACCACGATAATATTTTATTTTTACAATATACCGGGGGCACGACCGGCGTTGCCAAGGGAGCTATATTAACTCACGGTAATTTAGTCGCTAATATGCTACAAGCTGGCAAATGGATCGGCGGGAATTTACGCGCAGGCGATACAATCATTGCAGCCTTACCCATTTACCACATCTTTTCGATGACAGCAAATATACTGACCATGATGGAGCTGGGCTGTCATAACTTATTAATTACTAACCCAAGAGATTTTGACGGTTTTGTTAAAACCCTGAAAAAACAAAAATTCCATTCCTTTGTCGGCGTCAATACGCTTTACCGCAAGCTTCTGAACACCAAAGACTTCAATAAAATTGATTTCAGCTCTTTAAAGTTAAGCTTTGCTGGTGGCATGTCGGTTACAAAAGATGTGGCCGATGATTGGAAAGCGATTACCGGTAAGCCTATTGTCGAAGCCTATGGTTTAACTGAAACCTCCCCCGCCGCTACAATTAACCCTCTGGATTTACCAGATTACAATGGTTTTATTGGCTTACCTATTTCGTCGACTTACATTCAAATTAAAGATGAAGAAGGCAATGATGTAGGCATCGATACCGAAGGCGAGCTGTGTATTAAAGGCCCTCAAGTGACGCAAGGTTATTGGCAAAAAACAGAAGAAACTAAAATAGCTTTTACTAGCGATGGCTATTTTAGAAGCGGCGATTTTGCCATGATCAACTCCGATGGCTATATCAAAATACTCGATCGCAAAAAAGATATGATTTTAGTCTCTGGGTTTAACGTATTCCCCAATGAGGTTGAAGCCGTTTTAAGCCAGCATCCGAGCATACTAGAAGCAGCCGCTATTGGCATACCCGATGATATTTGTGGTGAAGTTGTTAAAGCCTATGTCGTAAAGAGTAACCCCAGCCTCGATGAAGAAGAACTTAAACGTTACTGTAAAGAACAATTGACCGGTTACAAACGTCCAAAAGAAATTGTATTTATTGATGAATTACCAAAATCGAATGTCGGTAAAATACTGCGTAAAAATTTACGCTAAAGCCACACTTAAAAGATATTATTACAATATCATTTTGGACACTCTACTTTGAACTCGAAGAATAACACTGCTTTCCCTTTATTATTTGAACCCCTTGATCTCGGTTTTACAACACTAAAAAACCGAGTCGTTATGGGGTCAATGCATACCGGTTTAGAAGAAGCGGAAGATGGTTATGAACGTATGGCCCATTACTTCAAAGAGCGAGCTAAAGGTGGCGTCAGCTTAATGATTACCGGCGGTATCGCACCTAATTTTTCCGGCCGCATTTCTCCCTTTTCCTCACAATTAAGTTTTTCGTGGCAAGTTAAAAAACATAAAATCATTACCGAGGCCGTGCACACAGTAGAAGGTGCAAAAATTTGTATGCAAATACTGCATGCTGGACGTTACGCTTATCATCCTCTAGCGGCTGCCCCCTCAAAAATTAAATCACCAATCTCTCCCTTTATGCCAAGAAAACTAAGTCACTGGGGAATTAAAAAGACGATTAGCGATTTTGCACGTTGCGCTTACTTAGCCAAACAGGCGGGTTATGATGGTGTTGAAATTATGGGTTCAGAAGGCTATTTCATTAACCAATTTATCGTTCCCAGAACGAATCACCGAAGTGATCAATACGGCGGCAGTATAAAAAATAGAATTAGAATCGCACTCGACATTATTAACGCCATTCGTAAAAGGGCAGGCAAAAAATTTATTTTGATTTTTCGTTTATCCATGCTCGACTTAGTTGAAGGAGGCTCCACGTGGGAAGAAGTTGTTACCTTAGCCAAAGCCTTAGAAGAGGCAGGAGTCGATTTAATTAATACCGGTATTGGCTGGCACGAAGCAAGAATCCCTACCATCGCTACCATGGTTCCACGCGGATCATTTACATGGATAACAGAAAGGTTAAAAAAAGAAGTCTCCATCCCTCTGATTGCGACTAACCGTATTAATACGCCTGAAATGATCGAGTCGACACTCGCTAGTGGGCAAGCCGATATGGTCTGTATGGCGAGGCCTTTTTTAGCGGACCCTTACTTTATACAAAAAGCCCAACAGAATAAGTCGACATCAATCAACACCTGCATTAGCTGTAATCAAGCCTGTTTAGATCATGTCTTTAAGCAAGAAATTGCCAGCTGTTTAGTTAATCCAAAAGCCTGCAATGAAACTTTATTTAAAATTTCGGCCGCTAAAAAACCAAAATATTTAGCCGTCGTTGGTGCCGGTCCTGCTGGTATTTCCTTTACTATTGAAGCGGCCGAGCTTGGACATAAAGTGATTTTATTTGAAAAGAGTGATCAACTTGGCGGGCAGTTTAATATTGCAAAGGAAATACCGGGTAAAGAAGAATTTAGTGAAACCTTGCGTTACTTTAAGCAGCGTATTGTAGAACTAAACATAGATGTTCAGTTTAATACTGAAGTCGATGTGGACATGTTATCTGAAAAATTTGATGATATTATTATTGCCACAGGGGTGAGGCCACGTATTCCTAGTATAAAAGGCATCGATTTCCCCCACGTACTAACGTATCAAGATGTGCTCTTATATAAAAAACCAGTAGGCAATAGGGTTGCCTTAATCGGCGCTGGCGGCATCGGTTTTGATAGTGCAGAATTTCTAGCTCACGATCCTCATCAACAATCAACCTCTCTTAACAAGCATGCTTTTTATGATGAATGGGGAATCGATACCGAATATAAAAATCGAGGGGCCATAAAAAATAAAAAAAATACCCCGTCTTCGAGACACATTTATTTACTACAACGCAAAACAACTAACCTCGGTAAAAACTTAGGTAAAACCACCGGTTGGATTCACCGCCAGTCTTTAACCGATAAAAAAGTGACTATGCTGGCGGGTGTCGAATATCACGAAATCACCTCTACTCAATTACATATTAGCGTTGACGGCGAAGCGCGTTCACTCGATATCGATAATGTAATATTGTGTGCAGGCCAACTATCGAACAATGAGTTATATAAAGCACTTAAACTAGCTAACAAATCTGTGCATATTATTGGTGGCGCGCATTTAGCTGTAGAAATAGATGCCAAAAAAGCGATTAAGGATGGTGTTACTTTAGCGCATACGCTTTCTCAATAAAAAACATTAACACCACAGCGTCAAATCAGAGTGCACATTTTTCTGATCGACGCCCAAGCCAAGGGACGATAGGCCAATGCGAGAAGAAAAAATACCAGAGTCAAATTGGCAGGATAGCCAATTTACACACTGAAGGTGCCCGTAGGGAAAGACTCATGGAGGAGGCTTATGCAATTGACATATTTACGCTAGTACTTTTCTTCGACTATTGAAAATAGTTCACGGACGATTTTTTCAATATTAACTAAATAGTGGATTAACTTATGGCATCAACTTCAAAAAATAATCGTATTGCTGTCGTCAGTGGTTTGCGTACTCCGTTTGCTCGGCAAGGTACTTTTTTTAGCTCCATCAATGCTATTGATCTAGGTCGCATGGTGGTTAAAGAATTATTGGCGAGTACCAATATTGATGTGAACTTGGTCGAACGTCTTATCTATGGGCAAGTAGTGATTCTTCCTAAAGCGCCTAATATTGCCCGCGAAGTCGTTCTTGGCACTGACCTCCCCGTCACCTGTGATGCTTATAGTGTATCCAGAGCCTGTGCCACCAGCTTCCAAACTGTCGCTAATATTGCCGACAACATTAAAAATGGTGATATTAAAATTGGTATTGCAGGTGGCGCCGACTCGTCTAGTGTTATCCCCATCATCTTGAGCGATAACTTTGCCTTGAAGTTAGTGCAGGCCAATAAAGCGCGATCTCTAATGGCAAAATTAAAAGCCTTTAAAGGAACACGCCTTAAGGACTTAGCGCCCATCGCTCCCGCCATTGCCGAATACACAACGAACATGCGCATGGGTGATAGCGCTGAGCAAATGGCAAAAGATCACAATATCGCTCGACAAGCACAAGATGAACTCACCATTCGCTCCCACCAGCTCGCTCATCAAGCATGGGAAGAGGGAAAACTTGATGCCGAGGTGATTCGCGCTTATCCCGAGCCCTATAAAACAGCATTTATTCGCGATGAAAATATTCGCGCCGACTCTACTTTAGAAAAACTGTCCTCTCTCAGGCCCGCATTCGATAGAACATATGGCAGTGTCACAGCAGCAAACAGTACGCCGCTAACAGATGGTGCCTCTGCCCTACTCTTAATGAAAGAAGACATCGCTAAAGCATTAGGCTATGAACCACTTGGTTATATTAAACATCACGCCTTTACCGCCAATACAGTGGATCGTGATTTATTAATGGGGCCTACTCAAGCCTCGGCTAAGGTTTTAAAAAAGGCGCGGATGAAACTAAGTGATTTAACCTTAATAGACATGCACGAAGCCTTTGCCGCCCAAACACTGGCTAATGTTCAAGCCTTTGCATCAAAACAATACGCTCAAACATTCTTGGGTCGCAAAACAGCGCTAGGCGAAATTGACATGGATAAGTTCAATGTCTTGGGTGGATCACTCGCTTACGGCCATCCTTTTGCAGCCACGGGTGGACGCATCATTACCCAAACCTTGCATGAACTTAAACGTCGCGGCGGAGGCATTGCCTTAACAACGGCTTGTGCTGCCGGTGGTATTGGTGCCGCTATGATCATTGAGGCAGAATAATCCTAGAAAACCACAGTCAATCGCTTATTACTAGGTAAGAAATTGAAATGATATGTAACACTCCCTACTTTTTATCGGATTACAGTGTAAAGTCAAAAACGCTACACAGTATTGCGCGGGATCTAAGGGTACAACTTTTCGTTGTCGCGTTTGGCAAGGGCTGGAATCATTGCCTGCACACAACGCCTCGCCTTGCCCCCTTATCTCTCACCGCAAACTCTGTGTTTACCTGCCGTTTCTAGGATGATCTATGAAAAACTTTTCAACTGAGTTAAGCGACGATGGTATTTTTACTATTGTTATCGATGTGCCAAATGAGTCGATGAATATACTCAACGACACTATGATAAGCGAATTTGAAGCACTTGCCGACGAGATTGAAAACAACGACTCTGTTAAAGCCGTTATTTTTATTAGTGGTAAATCATCTAGCTTTATTTCCGGTGCCGATATTAAAATGCTGCAAAAAATCGAAACAGCGATGGATGGCACAGCTATTTCTCTGTCGGCGCACCAATTATTCTCTCGTATTTCTAGCAGCAAAAAACCTCATATTGCCGCTATTAACGGCGCTTGTCTTGGCGGGGGCTATGAATTGGCAATGGCTTGCCACTATCGCCTAGCAAGTGATGATCGCACTACAAAAGTAGGTCTCCCAGAAGTGATGCTTGGCTTATTGCCGGGCGGAACGGGTAATTCAAAGTTACCGCGTCTTATCAACCTAGCGACTGCATTAGATCTATTATTGACGGGCAAACAGCTTGATAGTAAAAGGGCCTTAAGAGCCGGCATGCTAGATGAAGTGGTACCTAACACTATTTTAGAACAAACTGCCAAACTGAAAGCAAAGAACTTTATTGAAAAGGGTGGGGTACCTGAACGCAAGCGGAGCCTAAAAGATAAGTTGATGACCTTGCCTGGCATCAAAGACTTCATTATAAAGCAAGCTCGCAATCAAGTGCTCAGTAAAACCCATGGCAAGTACCCAGCACCGCTGGCTATCCTCAAGGTCGTCCAAAAGGGTTTAAACAAGCCTCTTAATGAAGCGCTACAACTAGAAGCGACGCACTTCGGCGAGCTGACAGTGTCGCCTGAAGCCAAGCAGCTAATCAATATTTACTTTGCAACAAACTCACTAAAAAAAGAATCATTTATTGCACACAAGATAAAACCGAATACCGTTAATAAGCTAGGTATTTTAGGCGCTGGTCTAATGGGAGCAGGTATTGCAACTGTATCCATTGATAAAGCCAATACTAGCGTACGCTTAAAAGATATTCGCGATGAAGGCATTACTAGTGTCTATCAGTATCTTAATAAATTTTATCAGCAACGAGTCAAGCGTCGTATTATATCAAAAGAAGATGCCAGCAAAAAAATGAACCTATTCACTAGCACTTTAACTTATACAGGGTTTGAAAACTGCGATTTAATTATCGAAGCCGTGTTTGAGGATATAGCGCTTAAACACCTTATTCTCAATGATATTGAAGCTTTAGGTAATGAGGCTACGGTATTTGCAAGCAATACCTCATCAATACCTATTACCGAAATAGCTTCTCAAGCAAAACGGCCTGAAAATATACTCGGCATGCATTATTTTTCTCCTGTTGAAAAAATGCCCTTATTAGAAATAATCAAACACAAAGGCACTTCTGATCAAGCATTGGCCACCTCCATAGAGTTTGGGCGCCAGCAAGGTAAGACGGTTATCGTTGTTAATGACGGCGCTGGCTTTTATGTTAATCGTATCTTAGCACCTTACTTGAACGCCGCATTAGAGCTAGGAATGGAAGGTGTCGCTTTTGATAAAATCGATAAGGCTTTAGTTAATTTCGGTTTTCCGGTTGGCCCCATTAAATTACTGGATGAAGTGGGACTCGACGTTGGCAGTAAAATACTGCCTGTTCTTGAATTGGCATTCGGTGCACGCATGGCGGGTATTGGGGTACAACAAATGTTGCTCGATAAAGGCCGTTTAGGTAAAAAAGTAAAGAAAGGATTTTATCGCTACGATGACGCAAAGCTGAGCAAAAAAATTGATGACAGTATTTATCAAGACCTTAACATCACCGGCTCAATTGACTTACCTGAAAAAGCGATAGTTGAACGCTGTGTTTATCGCATGCTCAACGAAGCCGCTTTATGCTTAGACGATAAGATTATTGATCAAGTTCGCGATGGTGATATCGGCGCTATTTTTGGTATCGGTTTTCCGCCCTTCTTAGGTGGGCCGTTCCGCTATATGGATACTATGGGTATTAATTACGTCGTCGATAAACTTAAACAACTTGAAAAAAATGTGGGCGGTAAATACCAGCCCGCCGAGGTGTTAATCGCTATGGCCGCAAAAGAAGCGTCTTTTTATTCTTAGCGTTTAATACTTACTGAGATCTTTGCACGGAAGATAATTTTGCTTTCCGGCACCAAAAGTAGGCGCCTCTAAGCGAGGCAAAATATAACGATAAATCTGTAGGAACAGATTTAGGCCGTTTTACTGGCCGAAGGCTGAACGCCGGGATGGTGTGAATCCAAAGAGGGCTTTCGTGCAAAGGTCTCTTACGTCTTCACATCAGTTTTTCGAGAATGAACAAAAGCCTCTATTAATTTTCCAGACAAGGTGGTTAATGGCGGAATCATTGGTAACTGGTCATAGCGGAACCATTGAGCGTCCGCTATTTCTTCATCCTCAAGCTTAATTCCCCCGCTATCATAATCCACAAAATAACCCACCATTAACTGGTGTGGAAATGGCCACGATTGGCTAGAAAAATAACGTAAATTTTTGACCTGTAAACCGACCTCCTCCATTACTTCTCGGTGTACGGTCCGCTCTAAACTTTCACCCGCTTCGACAAAACCTGCCAAGGTTGAATACATGCCTTCTGGCTGGCGATGGTGATGCGCCAATAAACACTCATCGCCCTTAATAATCAAACACATCATACAAGGGGAAATTCGCGGATAATAATGCAACTCACAAGCAGTGCACACTAAGGCTAATTCTTTTTTATCCGCCGAGGTTAGCTGCCCACACTGGCCACAATAGCGGTGTTGTTTTGACCAGGTAATTAATTGTACGGCTCGACTAGCCAGTTGATATTGTTGATAGGATAACAAATGGATTTGTGCACGCAAGCTAACCAACTCATAAGTATCTGGCAGCGTTGCCAGCTCTACAACATAAACACTTTTTAGCGCACTGATTTGCACAGGAAGATACAGGCAATCCTGAAGGACTAGATCCTCAATTTGTTCAAATCGATAAAAACCTAACTGGCAAGCGTGATCAACAACCAATTGCTGCTTATGTATTACAATAACGGTATCAAAAGGATCTATGCTATTTTTATTAACTAACTGGGTCGATAATGTCATCTAGACTAACTACTCCTAAAGTAAGGCAGACCTTGTAGGGTGGGCTGTGCCCACCAAAAACTTTCTATCGGTCTATTAAAATAAGCAAAACATTTATACTTTACTTATTACATTAGGTGGGTACAGCCCACCCTACTACAGATGTTGTTAACAGGGAAAAAACGTACGTTAGCAAACTAACTGGATAATTTATCCAGTTAGTTCCATAATAATAGCATGGGCATCGATATAGACCGAGTTGAGTTTAACCAAAGTGACTTTATTCAGTTTCAACATAAACTGAAAGTGCAACTTGCGGCATTAAAAACCATCTTAGTTAATCCTAGCTTTGGGAATACATCTACCTCTATTGGCGCCGAACTTGAGCTGTATATCGTCGACAATAACGGTAGGCCTTTGCCCCGAAATGAAACCATCCTTGAACTCGCTAACAACCCCTTACTCACACCTGAGCTGAACACTTATAATCTTGAATATAATTTAGAGCCCTGCCCGATAAACAAACAACCTTTTACCTCTCTTGAAACAGCAATTGTTAATGAACTCAAAGAGCTCAACAGCCACGCTGCCAGTATCGATGGCCGCTTAGTCGCAATCGGTATATTACCCACACTGAAACCAGAAGATTTTGGTCCTCATTCAATGACCCAAAGAAAGCGCTATCATGCATTGGTTAATCAACTAATTAGAGCCCGTGGCGGTGACTTTAAGATTGATATCGACGGACACAATCCTCTGAAGTTTAATCTTGCCGACATTACATTAGAAGGTGCTAATACCTCCTTACAAATTCACTATCCTGTTTCACCTGCCGATTACGTTGACGTTTATAACAGTATGCAACTGATGACACCTTTAGCCATTGCGGTTGGAGCAAATTCACCTACCCTTTTTGGTCATCAACTGTGGGATGAAACACGTATTCCTCTGTTCAAGCAATCGATAGACACACGGCATATTGATCGTTATCAATGGAACGAACCCGCACGAGTCAATTTTGGGCATGGCTGGTTAAGAAAAAGCGCTTTTGAATTGTTTAGTCAATCGGTTCAGCTATACCAACCTATTTTGCCTATCTGTACTGATGATATAGCCAACTCCATAGCAAAGGATCAACTACCCAATCTAGATGAATTACAACTTCACCTAGGAACCGTCTGGTTATGGAATCGCCCGGTATATGATTGTAATAATCAAGGACAGCTGCGAATAGAAATGCGAGCGCTGCCTTCTGGCCCCAGCGCCATTGATATGATGGCAAATGCAGCTTTTTTAATTGGCCTTGCGGAGGGAAATAAACCCTACATTGATGAGCAATTATCTACTTTGCCTTTTCAAACCGCTGAATACAATTTTTATCGTGCTGCACAATTTAGTTTTGACGCTCAATTGATTTGGCCTCAAAAAGAAGGCGGTTATAAACAACAAGCCATCGTAGATATTATTGATGAACAACTATCAACGGCACAATATGGACTTGAGTCTATTGGAATTAACCAACATGAGATCGATCGTTACTTGGGCGTAATTACAAACCGAAGCGCTAAAAGACAAAATGGTGCAGTGTGGCAAAAGCAAACGATTACAAAATTTCACTCAAGGACAAATAAGAAAGAAGCGCTACATCAAATGCTTGAATGCTTTATTCATAATAGTAATACCAATACGCCGATTGCAGAATGGAAGGTAGGAGAAAAAATATAACTATACTATCGCAATTTAATCCCTACGAAGTAGACTTGGCTAATGTAACGGTTGAAGCGTTTCTTAATAAACTAAATGGGCCGAGCTATATTGTTTTAAACGGCGCAGATAATTCGCGCACTCGTGTCTTTGTGACTCTCTTACATGGAAATGAACCCTCTGGAGTGATGGCATTACTAAGGTGGTTGAAAGAAGGGAGACGAACCTCTGTCCGTATTGTTTGCATCCTCGCTTCAGTAAAGACCGCTCTACAAGCACCGCTTTTTTATTATCGTACTTTGCCGGGGGTTAGAGATCTAAACCGTTGTTTTCAGTCGCCCTTTGAAGATTCACAAGGACAATTAGCAAAGGCCATTTTAGAGCTTATTCACCACTACCGGCCAGAAGCTGTTATCGACATGCATAACACCTCGGGTACAGGCCCTGCTTTTGGCGTCGCCACACACGATGACAAACATCATCATGCCTTAACGTTGCCGTTTAGCGATAAGCTTGTGATTACTCATCTAAAGCTAGGGGCATTAATGGATATTAGTGAAGATCATTACCCTACAGTAACAATCGAAGTCGGCGGGCGGCTAGACCAAGGGGCGCATGAAGTGGCTTGGAAGGGTTTACACCATTACTTTACTAAAATTGATATACTTAAAAAAACTCAGAACAATAAAACAGTCAAACTGATTGTCGAACCGATTCGACTGGAAATACGAAAAGGAGCAAGTCTGGCCTATGCCAATACCCCGAACACAGAATTCGATGTCACTCTTATTGATACCATTGATCAATTGAACTTTTCTGTTATCAATGCGCAAACACAATTGGGTTGGGTCAATAGAGGCGATTTGAATAACTTCGTAGTAAATGATTGCAAACAGCATAGCACCGCAAAAGACTGGTTAAGACTACACCAAGGCAAGCTCTACCCCAAGACTGACGCACAATTTTTCATGATTACAACCAACCCTGTAATCGCAATTGACGATTGTTTATTTTATGGGGTTAAGATAAGACCCTAATACAATTGTGCTTCAAATAATAAATTCATAAATATTACATCTACTTGTCACACAACCATTTTATGCTTTCTTTGAAAACACATATCTAAAACACTGTTTTCCTCATTAATTTAGGAGAGTAAAAAATGCCAAACGATGAAGTGGTTGATAATGCCACACTCCATGATCAACAAGAAAATATTCCAAGCAATAATTCCGGCAACCGACCTTTTACAGATGTACTAGAAACCAATATTAGCCGACGCTCAGTTATGCAAGGCAGCCTAGCCATGGCAGCTGCCACTTTCTTAGCTCCACATGCTATGGCATTTGATAAAAAACCCAAAAAGAATAAAAAATCAAAGAAGAAACGTGATCTAATTAATTTTGAACCATTAACAATCGCCGAAGCAACTGCAGATAATACCGTACCCAGTATTTCAAACGACTATCAATACCAAGTACTTATTCCTTGGGGAACGCCTCTGGAGCCAAACTCAACAGAAGAGTATGTAGGAGATCCAAGCACTCGCCCTACAGCAAAACAAGCGGAAAATCAGATTGGCATTGGTCATGATGGCATGTGGTTTTTCCCTGAAGATAGTCAATATCAAGCCTATACCAAACAAGGTTATAAACTAAGTAATAGTAAAGGCATGCTTTGTATTAACCACGAATTTGGTAATAACTATCACGTTCTAGGTAAATCAACTCCTGAAAACCTTGAAGATGTTCGTTTATCACAAAGTGTTCACGGCGTTTCTGTCGTTGCGCTCAAAAGAGAAAGACACAGTCATCGCTGGGATGTCGTTGCCAGCCCTAATAGTCGACGCATAACGGTTAATACTCCCGTTCAGTTCAGCGGGCCCGCTGCAAAATCTAATTTACTACAAAACCCTAATGGTAATATCGCTCTAGGAACAGTTAACAATTGTGGTTCTGGGCCAACGCCTTGGGGAACATATTTAACCTGCGAAGAAAACTTCAATGGTTATTTTGGTGCTACCTCTGTATTTACTCCAACCGAAGAGCAGGCTCGATACGGTTTTTCTGCAAATGGCTTCGGTTATGGCTGGCAGAACTTCGATCAGCGTTTTGATCTTACTGATCCAAGTTATGTTAACGAATCTAATCGCTTTGGTTGGATCGTTGAAATTGATCCCTTCGATGGCACAAAAAAGCCGGTTAAACGAACTGCACTAGGCCGTTTTAAACATGAAGCAATTGCAATCGCCGAAAGTGGTAACGGTAGAATTGCAGCTTACATGGGTGATGATCAGCGCTTTGATTACTGCTATAAATTTGTATCTCACCTGCCGTGGGAGCATGCGCTTGAAGCAAATATGAGCCCTTTAGACGACGGTATACTCTACGTTGCCAAATTTCATGACGATGGCACTGGTCAGTGGTTACCTCTAGACATAAATGAAAGCCGGGTTTTAAAAGAGCGTTTTGCCGATCAAGCCGAATTACTCATCAATGTTCGTGTAGCGGCTGACCTTCTCGGCGCAACGCCAATGGATCGCCCCGAATGGACAACTATTGGTAAAGACGGCGAAGTTTACTGGACCTTAACTAATAATACACAACGCACAGAACCCAATGCGGCTAACCCTCAGACACCTAACCCTGATGGTCACATTATTCGTACCAGAGATACTGACGATTTTTTAGGCGATACTTTTAACTGGGAGATATTTATTCTGGCTTCCTCTACAAAAGATACTGAAGAAACCTTTGCGTCTCCTGATGCGGCATGGGCAGATTCTTATGGACGCTTATTTGTTGGTACGGATGGAAGTCAGCCCAGTGGTCTTCAAGATCAGCTAGTTGTATTTGATACAACAGCGGAAAACCCTAAACCTGTCCGCTTACTTACTGGCGTTAGTAGTGATGAAATCACGGGCTTTACCATTACTCCAGATCAACGTACCGCCTTTATCAACATACAACACCCTGGTAATGGAAACCCTCTCCTTACTAACTTCCCTGCCGAAACAGATGGGTATACCATTCCTAGAGACTGTACCTTGTTAATTACGCGTAAGGATGGGGGTATTATTGGCTCTTAATGTTATCTATAACGGGTCATTAACAGTTTTATCTAAAAGGCTGCGTTATGGGCGGCCTATTCTTTCCCCATATAAAAATTAGCTATAATTAATTACTGAACTTTTATTATTTCTTTTGCGTTCATAAGTAACTGTTTTATCAAAACAAATACTTATCAAAACCCTATAGGTTAAGATGAGCGTTATAACTGAGATCACACTACGAATAAAAAGTATTATCCACCCTATTTTCACATCATGAAATCGAAGATGTAAGAAAAATGATTAGCTTCAAATTATAGAAGTTAGTTGAATTTATTGCCCTAAAACGAAACTGTGACGAGCGTATCATCACGGGATCTGGACCAAAAGCCGTTAAGAAGCCAGAGAAACAGAAAGTTGACCTGCTCAGGTGTGAGTATCGAAACCTAAAAAAAAACCCCGTCTATTACATAGACGGGGTTTTAGATAAGAGCTTGACGATGACCTACTCTCACATGGGGAAACCCCACACTACCATCGGCGAGGTATCGTTTCACGTCTGAGTTCGGGATGGGATCAGGTGGTTCCAATACTCTATGGTCGTCAAGCAAAC
>JBLHWO010000009.1:0-33137 GCA_047629215.1 Cellvibrionaceae bacterium
ACAAACACAAACACAAACATTATGGAGCGGTAGCTACCGAGTATTGCTAGCAATAGTAATCGCAATGCAGGCCGCTGCTCTAGTCCATATCCCAACAGCCAGTGCTGATAAAATAGCGAGGTCAATGGTGGTCTATAAAAGTCCGACTTGTGTTTGCTGCGGTGACTGGGTGGAGCATATAGAGCTAGCAGGTATTAGTGCAAAAATACAACACCCAAGTGATCTTAATACGATTAAAGACCAGTTAGGCGTATCGCCCGTCTATCAAGCCTGCCATACCGGAGCCTTGGAGGGCTATGTCTTTGAAGGGCATGTTCCGGCAGATGTTATCCAACAGTTTCTTGTCGATAAACCAAAAAATGCTATTGGCTTAGCGGTACCTGGCATGCCCTTGGGTAGCCCAGGCATGGAGACCGATAGCCAATTTCGTCCTTATCAGGTAAGACAGCTCAACAAAGATGGCTCCAGCACGCCTTACGCTAAAGTGTCAGCCAGTAAAACAGTTTATTTAGGGAAAAAATTATGAAGACCAAATATCCGTCGACAATGCCCCTCGTGTCAGACCGGTTGTCACCCCAGCTCTCACGTCGTCGCTTTGTTATGGGGATGGCGGCGGGCAGCGCCGCTTTAGGGCTGGGGTTACATTCTGGCCTGTCATTGGGTAGCGCTCTTGGCCATGACAACAGCATCAAACGCTCCCCACCACCAGTGTTAAGGGGCAATAAATTCGATCTCGATATAGCGTATCAAACCGTTAATATAACGGGTCAAAAGAAAATAGCCACCACTGTGAACGGCTCATTAGCGGCGCCAATTTTACGCTGGCAAGAAGGCGAACGAGTCACATTAAGGGTCAAAAATAGTCTGGCTCACGATAGCTCTATCCATTGGCATGGCATGATTTTACCGAGCAATATGGACGGTGTGCCGGGGCTGAGTTTTGCCGGCATCAAGCCCGGCGAGACCTATGAATACCAATTTGATGTTAACCAAAGTGGCACCTATTGGTATCACAGCCACTCGGGTTTTCAAGAGCAAACGGGTGTGTATGGCGCCATCGTTATTGATCCTAAAGAGCCCGATCCTGTGGCTTATGATCGCGACCATGTCGTAATCTTGTCGGACTGGACCGATGAGGTGCCTGAAAAAGTCTACGCCAAATTAAAAAAGATGAGTCATTACTATAATCGCCGTGAAAGAACCGCTGGGAATTTATGGCAAGAGATCAAAGACAAGGGCGTTGGTAAAACATGGAGCGAACGCGCTATGTGGAACCAAATGCGCATGAGTGAGACGGATATTGCCGATGTCACCGGTGAGACCTATACTTTTTTGATGAATGGCATGACCCCAGATGATGGCTGGCAAGCCCTGTTTAATAAAGGCGAAAAAGTCCGGCTGCGTTTTGTTAATGCCGCTGCGATGACCATTTTTGATGTACGGATTCCCGGTTTAAAAATGACGGTAGTGGCTTCCGATGGGCAGAACATAGAGCCTGTGAGTGTTGACGAATTCCGTATTGGCGTGGCTGAAACCTACGATGTCATTGTTGAACCTGATGGCGATAGCGCTTACTCCATCTTTGCCCAAAGTATCGACCGTACCGGATTTACTCGAGGCGTATTGACCTCAGATGCTTCCCTACAAGCAGAAATTCCACCAATGGATTACGCCCCCACACTCGGGCATGGTGATATGGGCATGTCGATGGAAGGGATGGATCATAGCGCCCATGGTGGGATGGCCGTAGCAGGTGCTTCTGCATCTATGGACCACAGTAAGATGGGCCACGGCTCTGCTCCGATGGATCACAGCCAAATGGGTCACGGTTCTATGCCTATCGATCACACTATGAACCATGGTGGAAGTAAGCTTGGTAGGGCAGGTCATGGAACGAATAGCGATATTCTTCATGCAAAGACAGAATTTGGTCCCCATGTCGATATGCGTGCGGAGATCATGCAAAACGGCATTAATGATCCCGGTGTTGGTTTACGCGATCATCAACAGCGCTATGGTCGTAAAGTTCTAAGCTATGCCGATATTCGCAATCTCACGCCCACTATTGATACGCGTGAACCTGAACGAGAAATCCAATTGCACTTAACCGGTAATATGAGCCGTTATATGTGGTCGATGAATGGCATCAAATTCGCTGATGCTGAACCGCTTCAGCTTAAATACGGAGAGCGTGTACGGATAGTGTTAGTGAACGACACCATGATGACTCACCCTGTTCATTTGCATGGTGTATGGAGTGAGCTTGAAACCGGTGAGCCTAATTATATTCCTCGCAAACATACCATTATGGTGCACCCCGGCTCCAGCGTTAGTTATTTGGTGACGGCCGATGCCAAAGGTAAATGGGCTTATCATTGTCACTTGCTTTATCACATGCCGGGAATGATGCGCGAGGTGTGGATCAGCTAATGAAGACGATAATAATGAAAACATCACCATTTAAAACAATTAAATCCCTCAATATGGGTGTACTAACATTGGCTTTACTCACAGCAGGTCAGACTGTTTTTGCAGGTGCAAAAGACGACCCATTGTTGACTATGGTTAATATCGATCAGCTGGAAAAACGTAATGGGGATGAAGATCCATTCGTGTTCGAGGCACAAGCATGGATCGGTTACGACCTTGATAAAATGGGGTTAAAAACTGAAGCAGAACGAGTAGCCGGCGCTTACGAAAGCCTTGAATTGCAACTGTTATACAGCAAAGCGATTTCACCTTTTTGGAATATTCAATTCGGAGCCCGGCGAGACTTTAAGCCGGAGCCTGAACGCAATTGGGGTGTCATTGGTTTTCAAGGTGTAGCACCTTACTACCTTGAAATAGATACGGCTTTATTTATTGGTGAATCTGGAAGAACTGCGCTGCGCCTTGAGGTGGAATATGAATTAATGCTGACTCAACGTCTCGTATTAATCCCCGAAATCGAGTTAAATTTTTTTGGCAAAACCGATGAAGAAACTGAGAGCGGTTCCGGCTTATCCAATTCAGAAGTAGGATTACGTTTAGCCTATGAAATTCGTCGAGAGTTTTCACCCTACATTGGCGTTAATTGGGAAAGAAAATATGGAACCACCGCGTCTTTTGCTAAAGACGATGGTGAATCGACCCATGATGCACAATTAGTTATTGGTGTTAGTGCTTGGTTTTAAACTAAAAAATTCATCTGGTTTGTGATATCTTTTTTAATAACTTTTTTAACAATTGTTTTTAACAACAAATCTTTAGAGGAACAGCTTATGTTAAACAAATTATCAGTGGCTCTTGTAGCTGCAACACTTATATTCACCGCTACAGCGGTGAATGCACACAGCCCTGAAATGCATAAAAAAGAAAATGCAGAAAAGCCTAATTGTGAAGCAATACAAAATATGGATCATTCTAAAATGGATGTGAACGATCCCATCATGCAAGCGATGATGACGCAATGTATGGGTGGTGACAATCATGGGGGAAAGCATAAAACAATGGAGCAAGACCACGGCGATATGCATAGATCAGATGAGTAAAAAAAAATAGTCATAAAGATGATGGCCATCATGGCGATATGAAAAAGCCACATTAACTATGGTGGAATACGGAGCGATGTTTTCTCGCTCCTTCACTATTAAATAAAGTAAACAGATACCACAAAATATACTGTAAAAATGTAAAGAGAAAAATAATGAGTGCGACTATTAAACAGTTAAAACATTTGGTCATTACACTATTGGTGATAACGCTACTGGCCTTGGGCTTTATTTACTCAGGTCTATACCCCATTGGGGCAGACAATAAGCACAATACGTTAACATCTTGGGTGCTTGAAACTATCCGCAAAAAATCCATCGCTAGAGCCTCAAAAGATATCGATATTCCACCACTGGATGACCCCCAACTTTTATTGACTGGCGGTGCAGACTATAACGATATGTGCGCTGGCTGCCACTTACAACCAGGTAAAACAGAAAGTGATATGACCATTGGCCTCTACCCCAAACCACCTAATTTGACGCTAGCGGCAGAGGATCATGGGCATTCACATGATGATGGCGGACACAATGATTCAAATGTTATTGCCACACTCATAGCACAACAACAGTTCTGGGTGATCAAGCATGGCATTATGGCATCGGGTATGGCAGCTTTTGGGCCAACCCATAGCGATGAGCGTATTTGGGCGATGGTTGCATTTTTAGAAAAGTTACCGGAGCTAACTGAATTGCAATATCAAATTTTAACGGCAAGAAAATAGAAGACCTGCAAATTATCATGCGGTTTTAACGAAGCTTTATGCGATCTTAATCAATAGAGTGTAAAAAATGTCAACCTCAGATTCTAAGGAGTTAACCATCGAAGGCGCAGGCTGCGCCAGTTGTGTGGGTAAAATTGAAGGTGCGCTGAATAAAGTGCCTGGAGTCACCCATGCTGAAATGAACTTTGCCCAACGTAGCGTCACGGTCAATGGTAGCGCAAATACCGAGGCGCTCATCAAAGCGGTTGAGCAGGCAGGTTATAACGCCAACGTTAATATGGCTGAGAGTGACGATGAGGCGCTCAAAGAAAAAGAAAAAGCCGATTTTGCTTACTATAAAAAGTTAATGCGAGACATGGCGATTGCCTTGGCCTTAGGTATTCCATTGATGGCCTACGGTCTTTTGGGCGGCGCCATGACGGTATCAACCACTAGCGAACAAATAGCGTGGCTGATAGTGGGTTTATTAACACTCTCGGTTATGATTTTTTCAGGCAAACATTTTTATGTGGGCGCTTGGAAATCCTTTACCAATCATTTCGCCAATATGGATACCTTAATTGCATTGGGTACCGGCTCGGCCTGGCTCTATTCCATGGTGGTTGTGTTGATTCCGGAGGCGGCGCCAGAAATGGCACGGCATGTCTATTTTGAGGCCACGGCCATGATTATTGGTCTGATTAACTTGGGCTTGGCCCTAGAGCTTAAAGCCCGTGGGCGTACCTCGGAAGCGATTAAACGCTTGGTTGGTCTGCAACCCAAAACCGCGCGCGTGATTCGTGACAAACAAGAGCTGGATATTGCGATCGAGCAGGTTTTACTCAATGATTGGGTGCGTGTACGCCCCGGCGAAAAAGTCCCTGTCGATGGCAAAGTTATAGAAGGCCATACGGCAATTGATGAATCCATGTTGACGGGAGAGCCAATGCCAGTCGAAAAAGTGGAAGGTGATACCATTGTAGCCGGAACCATCAATAAAACTGGCTCGATAATTTTTAAAGCCACCCGCGTGGGTAAAGACACCGCCTTAGCTCAGATTATCGGCATGGTTAAACGGGCGCAAAATTCTAAGCCGCCTATTGCTCGTTTAGCTGACGTCATTGCCGCTTACTTTGTACCGGTGGTGATGATTATTGCCGTCACCAGTGCTTTAGCGTGGCTAAATTTTGGGCCTGATCCGGCTATCGCTTTTGCCATGGTATCGGCTACCACGGTACTCATTATTGCCTGCCCGTGTGCGTTGGGGTTAGCAACACCCATGTCGGTTATGGTGGGAATCGGCAAAGCAGCCGAAGCGGGCGTGTTAATTCGCAACGGCGAAGCCTTACAAACCGCCTCAAAAATTACCGCGATGATCTTGGATAAAACTGGCACCATTACACTTGGCGCCCCCAAGGTGACTGACCTTGTTGTTGCGAATGGTTTTAGTGGGTCAGAGGTCATGCAACTGACGGCCAGTTTGGAGTCGGGTTCAGAGCACCCGCTGGCACTGGCCATTGTCGAATCAGCACAAGAGCAGGGAGTTGAGCTGTCAAACGTTAATCAATTTAAAGCCATCGCCGGACAGGGTGTTGAAGCAGAAATTGAGGGTAAAAAATTACTCTTTGGAAATGAAAAATTAATGCAGGAACGAGGTATTAGCTTGGCCGACGATATGACTGACTATGTCGCAACAGCGCAACAGTTAGCGAGTGAAGCCAAAACCCCCATGTACTTTGCTATCGACAATCAGTTCGCTGCCATTATCGCCGTAGCGGATCCTATTAAAGAAGACTCTATAGCCGCTATTAAGCGCTTGCAAAAAAAGGGTATTCGCGTGGTGATGCTGACGGGTGACAATCGTGATACCGCGAAAGCGGTGGCCGACAAAGTGGGTATCACCGAATTTTTTGCCGAAGTGCTGCCCGAAGAAAAGTCTCAAAAAGTACAGGCTTTACAGAAGGAAGGTGAAATTGTGGGCATGACAGGCGATGGCATCAACGATGCGCCAGCTCTTGCCATGGCCAATGTCGGTTTTGCAATTGGCACCGGTACCGATGTCGCCATCGAAAGCGCCGACATTACCCTAATGCGCGGTTCCTTACATGGATTGGCTGATGCTATTGCCGTTAGCAAAGCAACTTTGCGTAATATCAAGCAAAACTTGTTCGGTGCATTTGTTTATAACGTAGCGGGCATCCCCTTTGCTGCAGGTGTCTTGTATCCATTTTTTGGTTTGTTATTAAGCCCCGTTATTGCCGGTGCTGCGATGGCATTTTCATCCTTAACGGTGGTGACCAATGCCAATCGTTTACGTTTTTTTAAAGCCCATAAGGACTAATAAGAGAAACACTAATAAGAAAAGTGTTAATAAGAAGAGTGCTAATAAGAGGAACACCCATAAGAGGAACATTAAGCTATGTTAATAATTAATAGCGCAGGTTTATTACTGATAGCACTGATTGTGTGGTGGTTCTGGCTCTATAAGCCGAAAGCGGCACAACTGGAAAATAATGATTTTATCATTGTCGTAGAAAATGGCACTTATACACCTTCGCGAATTATACTGCCCGCAAACGAAAGTGTTACCTTACAGTTTTTACGTAAAGATGCATCGCCATGTGCAGAAATGGTGTTAATCCCAGATTTACAAATCAGTGAAACTTTACCGATGAATAAACTCAAAAAAATTCAATTGCCGGCCATAGCGCCTGGGGAATATGATTTCCACTGTCAAATGCAAATGTATCGTGGAAAAATCAAGGTTGAATAGTTATTTTCACTGTAAAAAATTTATGATTTATATGTTTTAATTCAATTTAAACCGTAATAAATTTCGTAAAATACGTTTTAATAATATTTATTTGAATGATTAGCAGAGTGTTCAGAAAAGGCCCCTTCGGTCGGTTTATGTTATTTTTATGGTTTATCTACACCAAAGTACTTAATTGGGTTTAGGTAAAAAGCTTTTTTAAACCCCTGAGTAGAGCGATCTACAAGCCAAGGTAGAGGCAGCAAGCTTAATATAGAGAAGTGCAAATGAGGTGGCTTACCCTTCGCATTCCCACTATCTCCAACGGTGCCAACCTTACTGCCTGCAGGTGTAAATATGCCTAGATTTGATTCAAAACTTTCTAAGTGAGCAAAATAATGTAGGCGCCATTTTGGGCCCAGCCCCACAACAATTGTTCCACCTTTACGAATGTGACCATTATATATTACAAGCATATTGGTCGCCGCAATAACTGGAGTTCCTTTGGGTGCAAATACATCAACGCCTTTGTGTACCCCAGACGTCCCCCATGGTTCATACCAAAAGCTATCTTTATTCCAGTCGGATTTAGTCGCTCCAGCTACTGGAATGCTTTTCGGTTCAGGAAAAAGAAAACCAACAAATATTAAGCTTGAGCCCCAGCTTAGTAATTTATATCTCTTTTTCATGGTTTTAAACATAATGTTTCATTGCTGCCCCATAAATTTTGTGTATATTGTACATGATGTCTTTCGCTTAAATTACCTTCCGCCTCGCATTTAGATGCGCCCTTTAAATATTGTTGCACTTAATTAGAGAGGGTCGCTTTTTTTTCAGAAGGAATGAGGGGGGGGGGGGCTTTATGATCATTCCGACGCCATGCCCGCATCGAGAAAGACATTGATTTCATGAGCAAGGCAGCGGACACGGCAGCTGTTTCCGTTTCACCTTGCCAACGGCAGTTAAGCTAAACACAGGAGACTTATCATGAACGGTAAGCCAATCACAATATTGTTGGTGGAAGATGACCCGGCATATGCCGAGATTGTACGACGTAATTTGGGCGATGGACGGATTGCTAATTAGCTTAATTGGGTGGACTTCGAGGCCCAAGATGTGGCGACACCCTCTGTTTCTCAAACCCTTAAATAGGAGAGTCGTGACATGATAAAAAACACAAAAGTCATTGGGGGAAACCATAACTTTCCTATTCGCATATGCCTTATATGTCTGTTGCTAATACCCATAATCATGAACAATTCTGGGGTATTTGCTGCGGAAAATAAGTTAGCCCTAGGCACTGACAAACGTCAGGGCGACCCTGCTAGAAAATTTCTGGATTTGGTTTACACAGAAGCATTTAAGCGACTGGATATTATTTTCGTTAGCACATCACTTCCAGCAAAAAGAAGCTCTTATGAGTCGGATAAAGGCGATTGGTTGGATGGGGAGCTGTCCCGGATTTACAGTTACAACGACATACATCCGAATCTCGTTAGAGTTGAGGAAGCGCACTGGCAATCAGGGTTTCTTGCCGTGGCCATTGACCCTTCAATTAAACTGGACGGATGGCAAAGCCTGAAAGAAACAGATCACAGGGTTAACTACATGCGAGGAACCAAGGGTTGTGAAATAAATCTACCCAAAGTCATCAGGCCCGAAAATATTGAAACGGTTAATCTCATGGAACATGGATTTAAGAAGGTACTTGCCGGCTGGGCTGATCTATTTATTGGGGCGGAATTGGACATTGTAAACCTTCTTAAGGCCGATGAGTTCAAAGATTCCGGGCTACAGATAGTTGGCGTCATGGAGGAGTTTACCGCACATGTATTCTTGCATAAAAAGCATAAAGAGCTTGCACAGAAGCTTGCGGCTGTTCTTAAGGAAATGAAAAAAGAAGGGCTCATAGACAAATATAGAAACACCACAAAACTGACGGCATATTTTAAAGATTAATAAGGCTGACTTGAGGATGACAAACAATCGGATATTCTCGATTACCGTTTTATTGATGGCTGGGTTTTTTTTATCGTCAATATTCTATATAGATAAGTATTATAAGGTGCACCAGCAGCAAGAAGTTAATAAGCATGCATTCATTATCCCTGACTCATTATGGCTATTCGGTCCTAGTCTAGCCAAAGATTATCTGCAGCTAGCCAGCAAAGTTAATAAATATAAAAAACAGCTTGTGTTGTTTTCTTCAAATGAAGAATTTATTGCTATTGACCTTGTCTTAGACAATCCCGTTGATCTGCTTTTTTGATCCGCTCTCTTTTCAGAGTGATACCTATTACATCAGAAATTTCCCATCATGGTAGAGTTCCCGGAGAAATGTCAGTCGAATGGTACAACACCGCTATTTATACTTATTTACATACGTTCATCATAATTCTACTGTTACTAACCATTTTTTTGTTTTTTATTGGTACACTAAAACACAAATATGAATTGGTAAGTCGGGTCAGGGAGCGCACTGTCCAACTGTATAGCGGTGACATAAGAATCGAATTAAAGGGCAGCGGACACGGCAGCTGTTTCCGCTTCACCTTGCCAACGGCAGTTAACCTAAACACAGGAGAATTATCATGAACGGTAAGCCAATCACAATATTGTTGGTGGATGATGACCCTGCACATGCCGAGATTGTACGATGTAATTTGGACGATGGACAGATTGCTAATCAGCTTAATTGTGCGGCAGATGGTCAGGCAGCACTAGATTATTCGCACCGTGTGGGCCCGTATCAGGATCCCATAAATTCGCCAACGCTCGGCTTGGTCCTATTGGATCTGCGCCTGCCAAAAGTCGATGGCCTAGAGGTGTTGAAGGATATGAAAACCGTGCCGTCTCCGTCGCTGTCGAAGATACCGGTAGCGGTCATGACTACCTCGGCGGCAGAATCGGATGTCACCCGCGCCTATGAAAACCGGGTCAACAGCTATGTGGTCAAGCCCCTCGATGTAGAGAAATTCACCGCCCTACTGGATGTAATCGGCTATTACTGGGTGGTGTGGAACGAACATCGGAGAGCGAAGGAGATGGAAGGATGAGCCTACCGTACCCTTACCTGGCCCATTCCCTTGCTGAAAAGGCTGAAGTCGCCATCTTGGTCGTCGAGGACGAAGTCTCCCATGCCGAGGCGATGCTCCGTAGCCTAAAAGCATCAGGATGGACTAATGTGGAGGTGGTCACTAGTTTGCACGATTTTCGGATGCGTTGTGTTGCCTCACCACCGGCTATCGCTCTGGTCGACCTCATCCTGACAGATGGGCGAGCGACTGAACTGCTTATACAACCCACAGAAGAGGGTTTATTCCCCATCATTATTATGACCAGTCACGGCGATGAAAAAATCGTGATGGAAGTGATGAAAAACGGCGCCTTCGATTATCTGGTTAAGTCGGAAGCGGTGTTTCTCGACTTGCCCCGTATTCTCAACCGTAGCCTGCGCGAATGGGCGCTGAAGCACGAGCGAATCATGCTGATGAATGAAGCCAAAGCGATTTATGATTTGTCCATCGACATGATCTGTATCGCGGATCTGAACGGTTATTTTCTTCGACTCAATCCTGCCTTTCAACGCACCTTGGGTTATACCGCTGAAGAATTGTATGGTAAACCCTTCATCGAATTCGTTCATCCCGATGACTGTGCCAAAACCCTTACCGAATTCAGCTTGTTGGCTAAAGGGGGGAAAGCCACCAATTTCGGCAATCGTTATCACACTAAATCGGGCGAGTATCGTTGGCTGGAATGGAATGCCTTGCTCGCCCCACAGGGCGATGTAATCTATGCCGTTGCCCGTGATGTCAGCGAGCGTAAACGTACAGAAAAGCAGATCCAGCATTTAGCCTTCTACGACCAGCTCACCGACCTGCCAAACCGACAATTGTTGCAAGACAGGCTTAAACAGGCTTTGGTTTTAACCGGGCGGAACAGTAAACACAGTGGATTACTCTTCATTGACGTGGATAACTTCAAAAACCTCAATGACACTCTGGGCCACGACATGGGCGATATGCTGCTGCAACAAGTCGCACAGCGTCTGACCTTTTGCACCCGTGAAGGTGACACCGTGGCGCGGCTGGGCGGTGACGAATTCGTAGTGTTGTTGTTGAATCTGAGCGAACAAGCCTTAGACGCTGCGGCACAGGCGAGAGTGATTGGCGAGAAGATGCTCGCTGCCATTGACCAGCCATACCAGCTTGAGCAGAATACCTTTCGTTGTACTGCGAGTATCGGCGCCGCCGTATTTGGTAGCCCCCAACCAACAGTCGAATTACCGATGAAGCAGGCTGATATCGCCATGTATCAAGCTAAGAACGCAGGGCGTAACACCCTTCGCTTATTTGACCATCAGATGCAGGAAAAGATCTCTGAGAGAGTCTCACTGGAAATAGAATTACAACGGGCGCTTGAGCTCCAGCAATTTCAATTATATTACCAGCCTCAGGTCGATAGCCTAAATCGTACCGTGGGCGCTGAAGCCTTAATTCGTTGGAGGCACCCGGTACGCGGTTTGGTGCCTCCGATTCAATTAATTACTCTGGCAGAAGAAACAGGCCTGATACTGCCCATAGGTCTTTGGGTGCTGGAGACCGCTTGCACCCAGATCAAGGCATGGCAAGTGGGTGCTTGTAGCCGCGACCTAGTACTATCAATAAACGTAAGCGCCAAACAATTCCACCTGACTGACTTCGTTGCCCAGGTACAAGCTGCCTTGCAGCGCCATGCCATCAATCCAAAGCTGCTCAAGCTGGAGCTAACCGAGAGCGTGCTTCAGGACAACACCGAAGAAACTATTGGCATCATGAGGTCGCTCAATAAGATCGGCGTTGCGTTTTCATTGGACGATTTCGGCACGGGCTATTCATCCCTGCAATACCTCAAGCGGTTGCCCCTTGATGAACTTAAGATCGACCAGTCTTTTGTACGAGATATTGATACCGATAGCAACGATAAAACGATTGTGAGTACTATCATTGCCATGTCCAAGTTGCTGGGTTTGGGAGTGATTGCCGAAGGCGTTGAGACACTAGAGCAACGACAATTCCTGCTGGATAACGGCTGCACTCGCTTTCAAGGCTATCTGTTCGGCAAGCCGTTGCCTATTGAACAGTTTGATAAGTGGTTGACTCAAGTCTCCTGCGACCATCAAAAAATTTGGCGAGGCATGCACCATTAACTCACTAAGAATTCACTTAATCTCTGCCTGAATGCACTGAGAACGAATGTTTTCGGCGCTGCAGGAAGGCGTCATGGGAATAAATGTGATAACGCTTTCTACTCTATTGTCACTTGTGTCTGTATTTATCGCGATACTGATCAGTATTTTTTCACTGTCAGTAGTCAGTGTTTCAATCTCTTTTTTTTGACGTTTGAACCTAGCACAGCACAGAGGCAAAAGTGGCAGTAGGCGATATTATAAGCGACTAGGAGGGAAGGTACAGTGTCTTAGACGAAGTTCAACACGAGTTTACGTTTAACAGCCGGGCACTAATTCAACTCGATTGCGTCCCGATTCTTTAGCTCGATACACGGCTAGATCAGCGGCTTTAAATAATTTATCATAGCTGTTTAATTTAGCACTCAGCTCAGCCACACCAAAACTAGCAGTTACATTTAGATTTGCGGGGCATAATTTTTCCAGTTGATCTTGAAGAGATTGCGCTTTTTCGGCGGCGCTTGTTAAATCACAGTGATTTAACAGCAATAAAAACTCTTCTCCCCCCATACGTGCGGCCACATCATTACCCCGGACCTGCTGATCTAAAAAGGCCCCCACATCTTTTAGTACTTGATCACCTACATCATGACCATGCAGATCATTTATCCGTTTAAAAAAATCAATATCAAGGGCGATGATGGAATAAGGAATATTATGGCGTTGCGCTTCACTAATGCTTTTTTGCACGTGCTCAGCGACAAAATGACGATTGTACAAGCCAGTAAGCTGATCATGCATGGCTAAAAATTGCATTTGTTGGCGTTGTTTTTCTACAGTATCTAATAAATGTTTATAGCGGATTAAATTTTCTACTCTAACCGTGAGATCTAAGGTGTCGATGGGTTTAACAATATAGTCATTGGCACCGGAGCGCACCAACTCATATTTACGCGTGGGGTCATCCATGCCCGTCGCCACCAAGATTGGCACATAATTCCATGGATGACCTGGCTGGCGAACATGAATGATGAAATCAAAAGCTGTCATCTTACCTTCCAAGTAAAAATCAGACACGATAATATCCGGATTAATATTGTCGGCTTGCGCCAACGCTTCTTCCACCGAGAAAAAACAGAGAACCTCGCAATGTCTTTCTTCTAAAATAGTCTTTACTACCATTTGCTGGGAACGATCATCTTCAATCACTACTACTTTATTTTTCCAATTCCTCTCAAAAGTATCGCGATTGTATAATTCTTCAATATAGCTCTCCAGTAGATCTAATTGCTTGCGCCCGTATACTTGCGTAAAACCCATAGAGTAATAGGCCCTAATATCCACCCCATCATGGATATCGCTGACTAACAAAACAATAGGAATAGACGCACAATTTGATAAGGCCCGAACTCGAGAAACAAAGGAGTAAATACTTTGGCTAATACTGGGTCGGGAAACTAAAATAAAATCATAGTGCTTTTGTTTGCCGATGACCAAGGGCCACAATTCTTCTTCTGAGCGAACGGTGTCGAACCCCACCTTGGCAGCGGTTAAAATACCGCTACTGATAGAAGCTGAAGCGGGTGAGCCATCTATAATCACTGCTTTTGTCAATGTCATACATTGCTTTTTTTAAACGACTTGAGACACCATAATTACCACTCATAAAGCATAAGTAAATCAAGGGCTATGAGGGGAAGTGGTTACGGAAACTCTCAGATATAAAACCCCAGATAAACATAATTTTTAGTTTAGACGAAATTCCAAAGAATGCTAATCACCCATGTGGCTGTCCGAGAATAGAAAAGCTACTGCGCAAACTAATAAAAGGTTAATGAGGGACTGTTTATTGAACCTAAATACCGCACCCCAATAACTAACACAGCTTTTGCGCGGCAACTGCATTTTTTAGGATAATAAAGCTAGTAGGCTTGTAACTAAAATTTCGCTAAGGCGCTGGCCTTAAACTTCCCCGGAGCGGCGAAAAAATCGTAGAGCTATGCCAGTGATGACTCAGGTGACCTTAAATTATCTTGCATATTTTCCCTAATTAGATATTATCGCGATTAATGAAAAAGACTCTATCCTTACTGTTAATGTTTGTGCTGGTATCACCTGCGGTTGCCTCATGGCTTCCTCATGGGGTGAATCATACTCTGCATAATAATAACATCGAGTATCTTTCAACAGGAAGTCATAATCATTCACCACACGCACATCATCACGATAACAACGATAGTGTTAACCTAAGTGATCACCATCAGATCCATCTTGATGACACAACTTATTTCAGTGATCAGCTCAATATCGACGTAAAAAAAACCCGTCAAACCCCTTTAGTATTTTCTGACTTCGATTTATACGGCGTTAACTGTACCGTAGTCGCCAGCATCAAACCACACCATCTTTATGATCTTCCCCCCAGCAAGAGTAGGATTCCTTTAAATTGGAACATATTTAGCTCAGGTCATATTCCACCATATCTTTCTACCCAGCGTCTGCAAATTTAGACCCCCAGTTTAAAGGCGTATACATTCCAATAAACGGTAGATGTTTATAATTTATACGCCCCGCTATAAAATGCTAACCACCGTGATTTTATGAATGGAGAAAGATGACATGCTTCAATTTTTACAACGCTATTCGGTAAAGGATCGCCTCTACGCCATTATCGGTTTCAGCCTAATATTGATTGGGTTATTTGGGATCATTCCCGATGCGTGGGCGCACGGAGTAACCGTGGGCGACAAAGGATATATTCAAGAAACTACGGGAATTCATGTCATTCCTTTTATTTATCTTGGTGCAAAACACATGATGACGGGCTATGACCATTTGTTGTTTTTGCTCGGTGTTATTTTCTTTCTCTATCGTATTCAACACGTCATCATTTATGTCAGCCTTTTTGCGGTAGGGCATGTGGTCACATTATTGTCTGGTGTGTTAATGGAAATAAGCATTGGCGCGTACCTCATTGATGCCATTATCGGTTTTTCTATTGTTTACAAAGCACTGGATAACATGGGTGCATATCGGCGATGGTTTGGGGTACAACCCAACACTAAAGTGGCCACCTTCCTGTTCGGCTTACTTCATGGTTTTGGTCTAGCCACTAAGATTTTGGAATACGAATTATCGACTGATGGTTTATTGGCTAATTTAATTTTCTTCAATATTGGAGTAGAAATTGGCCAGCTTTTGGCATTGGCTGCCATTCTGATTATTATTACGTATTGGCGTAAATCAAACAATTTTTTGAGACATGCTTATAAAGCGAATACTTTCATAATGATGTTGGGTTTTCTGTTAATGGGATATCAGATGACTGGCCATGTCCTTCAATAAATCAACGTTTAATAAATTAATACCCAAAGAATTAACACCCAAAGAATTAGCACCCAAAGAATTAGCACTAAAAAATTAAATGGGAACATCATAATGTATAACACAAACATACCTTCTGATAGGGAATTGCCTTCCACGTCAAAATTGATTAAATCAACGGTTATAGCGCTTGTGGTGGCAGGTGTTTTACTGGTTGCCGTGGTTATGCCCTCAGAATACGGCATAGACCCAACAGGGCTCGGTGAGATAAGCGGACTAAAACGTATGGGGGAGATAAAAGTCTCATTAGCAAAAGAAGCTGAGACGGCGGTAGAAAAAAGTGCTAAGACTACAAGGTTTGAAGTGACTATTGCTGACGCTGAACCTACTACAGCCGTTGCTGAGGTCGAAGAGCCTGTAGTAGAAGCCTTGCCCCCTGCGCCTGCGGTAATTCCAAACAATAAGGCTTACCAACATCACGAAATAACGTTTTCTCTTGCTCCTGATGAAGGTACAGAAGTGAAGGTGACTATGGCGAAGGGCGCGAAAGTTGATTACATTTGGGAAACCAATGGCGGCAAATCAAACTTTGACGTTCACGGTGACTCAAAAAAATTAAAGATTAGCTATCATCCTTACTACAAAGGTTCTGATTCAAAGCGTGAAGGTACCTTAGAAGCAGCATTTGATGGAGGTCACGGTTGGTTCTGGCGCAATCGAACCAATAATACACTGACTATTACTATCAAGACTACCGGTGAATACACGGGCATTAAACGTTATTAAAATTTAAGGTATAAAAAAGGCCTTGGCGGCCCGCTTATATTTATGTAGAAAAATGTGTATAAAAAACGGGACGGGATATGTCTGTACATTAAAAAGTCCTCTAGTGGGCAACTCTTTTTGGCCACCGCATTAGAGGTTTTCCAAAAAAATGCTTCTTTTTCGTTTGGCGACAGCCCTCAATTATGACTATCCGGCCTTACTGAATTGAAATGCCTATAAATATAATCGCGAATAGAATCATGAGCGACATCAGCTCCATTGACTTTTGTAACCAAAGCCATCGATAGACGATTAACCAATCACGTTGGAATAATGATGAATAGCAAAGATATAGCGTCAAACGTAGTTAATTTAATTGATATGGCATCATTTCACCCGTAGGGCAGCGGATGCCACTGTATTTTACAGGTATCTGCAGGAAGCGGGTATCTTACTTAAAAAAACACTAACAAATAACTCTTTACTATTTGACAATAGGTAAGGAAATGTATGTCTATTAAGTAAAGAGGTTGTTATGCCAAAAGTAAGCGCTAAAAGACAAATCACATTGCCTATTGAGCAGTACAAAATTGCAGGGATTGACCTGAAGATAACTACGATAGTTATGTTGATAATGAAGGGCATATCACAATTGTAAGGAAAGTAACCGGTCAGCTAAAGGAATATTGAAGGGTATTAAAATAGATAAAAATTCAGTGATGATCAGTCATTGCACAGTAGTATTGCTGCATGATTGCTATTGGTACTACTTCGATACTTGTTGGGTGATGATAAGGCGCAAGTAAGAAAGGCAGCGGCCTTGATTACTTGCGATGAGCAGGTGTTAATCACGGATATTGTTTTAGCTGAAACCATTTTGACGCTAAAAGGAAAATGAAACGGTTTGAATAAAGAGTCCATGGTGTGTGTTTTACATTCGTTATTTGAAGAGTCTAATATTTTGTTTGAAAATGGGCAGACCGTTTGGCGAGCTATTAGCGATTACAAAAATGCAAAATTAGTAAAGTCTGGGTGTAAACGAAAACAAGCTGACTTTCCAGACGCTCTTATCGCTAATAAAGCATTATACGCAGCAAATGTAAGGGCCCTCGAGTTCAGTGGGGCATATACATTCGATGTGGCCGCTCAAGAAATACCACAGACAAAAAAACCATAGGTTGGAATAAATTGAACCTAGCTCAACTCTAGGAACAACGAAATCCCCCAATGCTTGAGTACCCGATTTAGGCATAGCTCTTAATTGGAAAACATGTGTGAAATAATCATCTTCATTTCTGTTCGCTCGAATTCTACTGATAGCACATGGCGAGCTATAAAAATGGATTGGTCCATACATCGCTTATAAACAAACATTAAATGTCAACGCTAATGAGTAGTTGCTGATTGATAGAGCGACTTCACAGGTTGGTCTGCTTAACCTTCTTTGATTCTGAATGTAGATATTCACGAACCAGTTCATCATACCTACCTGGAGCCTTTAGCTGATCCAATACCGATCGCCATTGCTGAATCACCCTATCTGGAATGTTGTTTGTGAATGCAATGTAACCTTGTATGTGATGGAGAGGAAAATACAACTTTTGGACGAGATTCGGCGATACACTCGCTTTTTTGAGTAGACCGGTTAAATCAAATTCAGATGCGACCACCAACTTAACTCTTTGTACCCCAAGCATTTTGAAACATGCAGAGTCGTTAATATTGTGGTTTATCCATTGAAAACCATTCTGTGTTGCAACATCATCTTTGTAGCCGCCAATGCCAGTGCAGATACTGAACCCTTTCGCCTCGTTACGTGTTTTGTCTCCCGTCGGAACACTTGTCAATTCATAAAAATGCAGAATTTCGTTAGTCAGAGGACCAAGCCATTTCATGTTGTCTTCTCTTTGGGGTTTTCTACCGGCATTAAACAAAGCGTAGGGCATCTCATTCTTCACAATAAGCTTAAGTGCTCGCTTGGACTTTGAACGTCCTGTTGAGATGCCCCATCTTGATCCTCACCTCTCTACCCAGCTCGATGTTAAACGCTCGACTACCATGATGTTTTAGACCTCTAATCTCTCCGTATTGATCTACATAAGTATTGTCTTCAATGTGGTGCGTTAAAAATGTGGTGCGTTAAGAATGTGATGTCAGAGGCAAAAGTGGGGGAGAATACAACCAAGAAAACCATCATAAAAATAATGAAGCCGCCTAAATATTTACGGTGTAGATTATTGACATGAAAAATTGAATATTATGTTCCGGTCGGAGTTATCTATTTACTCGTAGTTACACTTAAAAAATGCAGTGGAGAACATAGTGGAAGTAGCTCGTCACAACAGACACAATCTTTCTCTACTGTTATGACGTAATCATTAAGATGACGCGATTGATACGTTTACCCACAAATACGGTCCCCTAGATAAAAACATTCAACGACACAAGGCGCAATTCTGGTCAGGCACCCAAGCTAGCTTTATAGCAAATGCTAAAGAAGATGCCAACGAGACTGAAGTTGCCGATGGATTCGATTAAGAAAATAAAAACCCGTAAACTGACTTTAAAGAATCAACCGTATGGGCATTGTAATATTTTATTAATTAAGACCCCACAGATATTACGGGTGAATATTTTCAACTAAAGCAATATGATGATTCGCTGACTCATCAAGCATAAACGCTAACTCAATTGGTTTTGAAATAAAATATCCTTGCCCGAAGTCACAACCAGCCGACCTCAATAATTGGTATTGCTCTTCCGTTTCAATACCTTCTGCAACCACCTTTATACCTAATTTATGTGCCATTACAATAATGGCTTCACACAAGGCATAGTCATCTGAATCTGTAGTCAGATTTTTCACAAAACATTGATCGATTTTCAAGTAATCAATATCGTACTTCTTGAGGTAGGATAAAGAGGAATACCCCGTACCAAAATCATCAATAGATATCTGTATATTTTTCTCAGCGAAGACCATGAGTTTTTTTGCTGTTTCATCATTGGCTTCCATCAATAGCCCTTCCGTTATTTCTCCGATAATGGCATTCCCGGATAGCCCCTCTGCATTGAGGCAATCTAACCAGTGCTCAGCGCTACTTTCATTACTGGCAAACTGTACCGGTGAGATATTGACACTTAACTGGAAGTCCTCACCATACACCTCCCTTAACATAGGCACACTGTGTACCGCTTTAACGAATACCCAATTGCCGATATCAACTATCATATGGGTTTCTTCGGCAAGAGCAATGAAATTGGAAGGAAGAATGAGGCCCCGTGTGGGGTGGTGCCAACGAATCAATGCTTCCGCTTTACATATTCGTCCATCCTGTAGCGAGATAATGGGCTGATAATATAATTGAAATTGTTCTTCCTTAATGGCTATGCGCAAATCGTTAGCAAGACGCATTCGCGCCAGAGCATGTTCTTGCATTGATTCTGTAAAGTAATTGAAGCAGTTTCTTCCTTGAGCCTTGGCGGCATACATGGCTTGATCGGCAGTTTTTAATAGATCAGACACCGTCTCAGCATTAAAAGGATAAAGTGTGATGCCAATACTGGCAGAAATGTACGCCACATCAACCCCCAAACGAAAGGGCTTTGATAATTCAGATAATATTCTATTCGAGATGGTCTCCACCACATCCAGCTGTGACAATTCGCTTAAAATAATGGTAAATTCGTCGCCACCCTGTCGACCAACAAAATCAATTTCTCGAACACAGTCTTTAATTCTGCTTGCCGTCTCTTTTAACAAGATATCGCCTATATCGTGACCTAGAGTATCGTTAACCCCCTTAAACTGATCGAGGTCAAGAAACAAAACAGCTAAAGGCAGTGCGGTACGCTTAGACTTCTCAATTTCCATATTAAGTCTGTGATGCAGCATATTACGATTTGGCAATGTGGTTAGCTCATCCATGTTGGCTTGATACCAAATGAGTTCGGCTGCCGCTTTGTTTTCCGTGACATTCCTTATCAGCAGTATAAATTCTTCTCGGTTTTCAATGGTGCGCAGTCTGGCCTCGAATACTTTCTGTTGGCCATCGATTACAAGATTATATTCCCAAGCGTTTTGCTCTTGAGCCCGAAGATAGCGGTCAAAATGATCAGAAAATATTACGCTCACCTCTTCCGGCAGTACATCGATCATTTTTTTACCCATAAAAGAAGTAGGTACTGTGTAAAAATCGTCGGTATTTTGCACTTTATAATCCAGTATGACGCCGCTGTGATTCAGCCTAAAATAAATGTCTGGCAACGCTTCAAAGATAGAATTAAGATTGTCATGATGACGTTGTAGTTCCTGCTGTTGCAGAGAGATCTTAGCCGTCATGGTAAGGAAGTTTTTTTCAAGCGTATTGAGTTCATCCTGACTAGTGAGGGGCATTAATTTTTTATTTTTTTCGCTCACAGAAACACACGGTGAATTATTCGTAGGATTGAAAGCTTTGATTAACACACTGAGTTTGTCTAAAGGATTAGCCACTAGCTTCTTTAATGCAATAGAAAAAATTAACCATAAACACAGGGTCTTAAAGCACGCCCCCACAAAGGTGATCAATAAAGTGTCCCACACTCGGGTAGCAACCACTGCTTTACTAGAGTACAAGCTTGCGCGCCCCAATGGCTGTAAATTGACATCGGCATGTTCGAATGTAATATCAATATCAAAGTCAAAAACATACAGGTTTCCCCTCGCTACTGCAGTGATATCCTCAGTAACATCTGTCTTTTGCTGGCTATTAACACTGCCCATGCTGATCATATGACCATCAATATCAACAATACTAATACCAATAATTTCTGGGTTTACCAATAAACCTAGCATTGTTGCCTGCAATTGTTCCTCATTAAATTCCCACATCGCTCGTGCTAGTATGGGTGCAAAGGTCACTGCCATATGCTTCATTTGCAGATTCAGACGCCTTTCCTCATTCAGGTACTGCATGAACATCTGCACCGTGGTTAAAGAAATAGCGATTAAAAGGTAAATGCCAAACACCGTACGCATAAGCCGATTGGCAAGTGGCGAGGTATAGCGTATATATTTTTTTATACTTATATTCATATCAACTCTAACCGGTTTGAATCAGACTACATAACACTAGCAAGCTGTTGAGCTCTCAAAAAAAATGAGTGCCCCCCACCCTGAATATTAATTTTCATACTAAAACCTACTCTATTTTGCTGCAAAAAACTATACAATATACGCCTCCATGCTGTGCTTAACGTATCATTGTGTGCAAAAAAATATAGCTTTCAGGCTCAAAGTGAATAATGGAATCGCGAATTGTTTTACCTGCCATAACAAAAAAAGAATAAAAGGGTTCAACGCTAAGATTAAAAAGAAGCATTACCTCTGTTATGGCTTGATTAGTGCATATCGCACACTGTCCGTATGACAGAGCCAAACGTAACTAAATAAAATGTAAACGCTGCCGTTATTTACAATTCTAGTAAATTCTTTGGATACTAACGGCGATTTAGTGAGGAATGCCATCTGTATCAAACAAGTAGGCATGCCCAGAATAAACTGGAAGCCTGCTATGCCTCACTTTATGATTGCGTTTGAGTGACTGCTATACAGAATGGCCTGCACTTCTATATAAACTAAGCGATAGGCACCTTAAAGCTACGCTATATACACCAACCTCATACTACATCGCCGCTTTAACGACATCATTAAAACTAAAATCATAAACACTGGTGCGGGGATTGATTTTTTTTGAAAAATAGGCGAGGTCTATTTGCTCTGGTTTAGTCAATACAAGACTACCATACTACTTTGCAATTTTTGGGTTGTCGATTACAACCAAATGATTAACCGCTATATTGCACCGACTATATCTGCAAAATCATACCCGTGAATATAATCATTGAGTAATACTAAAGCCCATGCGCCAATCATTGGATGACCAGCAACCATCAAGATTAAATCGCCCCGAATAATACTTTTCAGGGCATCGGGAAAGTCTCTAAAGCCCCCAACGATAACCTCATTATTTTTGCTTAATTTTTTTATCGCGTTATAAGCACCTAAAGCCATAGACTCATTAGCTGCCCAGATAATATTGGTGTCTTTATAACGCGGTAAAAGACCATTGGTTATATTTTCCCCATCATTATAAGACCACTTTCCGTAGGCGACTTGATGGAGAGTTCCCCGCTTGGCATCCCGCATATAATCACCTAAAGCTTGTGCACGAATGGCGGACACGGGAGTCGCTTTATTAGCAGTAATTGCCACTGATTTTGCCGCCAACACAGAACGTTGATTATATCCCAAGGGCAGCTAGTAGAAGGTCACGATCCTCCCGTAAACGACTATTTTCTTTTTTTAGTCGCTTTAACTCTTCATGCAAATACTCATTGGTATGACCATCGCCATCCTCCTTTGAGCGATTACATAGCTAAGATGAAAGAGGGTATGCGTAGCTTACGTTTTTTGTGCGCACAAAAAATTTCGGTGGGTATTACTACTCTGGAAGAGGTTATGTGTGTCGCCCCTCCGGTAGATTTTGGAAGCTAAACTCAAATAACAAAAAGCCTTAGAGAATGGACCTAAAGCCTGTGATGTAGTGATAAAAAGTGCTACCTACTATAGACGTATTCAAGCTGCTCTTTTTAAAATTCGCGATCGCGATAAAAGTCCTCCTACCTCTAGTAAAAGTCGGATTATTCCACTTAGCTTATGTTTCCCTTATATTGATATATAAAAATAGTAGGCTAGAAAAAATTATTAACTGGAACGCCAGGCACGATACCTTAAGCTCGTGCTTGAGCGTGTCGGCATGAACGATGACCCGCTAGTAAAAGGCTGAAATCCGAGCGCGCTTGATATTGCGCTATTAAATACAAATAATAATATTACATGGGCGAGCCCGTGGTTTCTTGAACGACTTAATAGTCGAAAGGATTTCAAGCAAGAATCCAGTGTAATTGATTTAGTTAGCCATTACTTTCAGGGTTGAATTTCGAATAGTTCAAGGGGGCGTTGGACTCTCAGCAACGCGAAACAATCACCTGTATGTGGCTTAACTCAAATACTGAAACCTCATTAGTACATTTTGGAGAGGTTGTTGCTGATCATAGAATCATGACTATCCGGCCCCAGGGCGACACTTCTCAAATGACTGACAGCCACGAAATCGATGTGTTAACCGGTTTAGGCAATAGAAAAATGTTTGAGCGTATTCTTGACGACTCCATCGGTAATAATGAAACCTGTAAACTGGCGATAATAATGATCGACTTAGCTCATTTTAAACGAGTTAATGACACTCTAGGCCACCTTGTTGGAGATAGACTTCTTAAGTTAGTTGCCAATCGATTGAGTAAGTTAATTCGCTCCAACGCTGGATTGATCGACGCAAAGCTTATTCAGTTTAGGCTCGGGGGTAAGAGATTACCTGAATTTTGTTTTAAATTTATTGTGGTTTTCATCAAACACCTTCTATTCGTCACATTTTTTAGCACATACATGGCGTTTCAACTTGCCATTTTTACCTTGTTGAATATCTTTGAAGTCACCTGATGAAACTCGCCGTGTTTCTTTACCATTATTCTTATCTTTAAAGGTAATCTTAATCAGTGCAGAGTCTGTACTTTTCTTTATCAAGCACCATTTAAAATCCTTCTGCTCATCACAGTATTTGACTGAAATATTTCTATTCACATCAACATCCTTGCATTGATACCCCAGCCCCACAGCGTCGAAGACGACATCTTAATTCATCTTCATTTTACTATACAATAAAAAAGACCAAATAAGTTTTAATTTGCCAGGCCTTTTTAACCCATCTTATTCAAGCTGGGCTCTTCATAATAAAACAGTTGTACGGCTATTTTTTGTACATTCATGCTCATTTTCTGTTAAGAATTTTTTACGAATACGAATAGATATAGGGTTTACTTCTACAACCTTTTTACCGTCAATAAACTCTAGCGCTTAATCGGTACCCGAGGCACGAATGTTAGTTAACCGCTTACCTTTTACAGGCTTCACTGCAAGATCGTTAACACGTGCATGAATACCAATGACTTGGCTTTCATAAACATCGACAGCATGAGCTAAAAATAGATGACAACAACTTTGTAAGTTTAGCAAAGAGTAAACAGTTTTTTTACCTTTAAGCATACTCACAAGCACACCGTTTTGACGTGATTTAACGTCGCGGCGGCATTACTAAGCCGACAGACTAAAACGCAAGTCAGTCGCTTGAGCAGGCGGTAGAGAAAGGCTTTATTGCTGGTCCTTCAGCACAGTTAGCTAAGACCTTATTGCAAGAAAACAAACAAGATTTTTTTAAACTCGAAAAAGCTGTTTCCGCAGATACTTTAGAGCAAGTTAGCGATAAGCTTGGAAAAACACTGGATAAACTAGTTGGTAGCAAAAAATTCAAAGCAGATGGAAGTTTAGACGCCGTCGCTAATAAGTCTGGCTGGAAAGGGATGTGAAGAATACCGTCAAGGGTCTTGGGGCAAACCAACAGCAATCTATTGAAATGAACAAAAAAAATCAGCCAGTAGCGTAGTTAAGAAACCTAAACGTGCAATAGCTTCTGACAAAATTTAAATAATTAAAAATGCTCCAATGATAACGAGTGTTCTTAAGGCTGCGGAAGCTGAGATTAAAAAAGTACTGGGGGTAATCCACCAAAGAACGTGAGTAAACCATCAAGCAATAGTAGTTTGGGTTTAATTGGGAACAAAGCAAAAAAACTTTTTTCCCAAAAGACCCCTTAAAAGTAGGTGAAGATAGCCTTGCTAAAAAATAAGAGTGTTAGGTATAGAGAATCTCCATTGCTTAAAGGCTCAATTAATGATGTTTATGATACAGCCTTCGAAGTAAAAAAATTCGTACCTCAGATCACCACACTAAAACACCAACGCAATACTTTGCGAAAAGGATGGTTTAAGATGCAATCAAAGCTCTAGAGTTTACAACACGTTCAGAAAAAGTAGAGAATTGTAATCAACATTATGCATTGGCAGAAGTGACAGGTGGTCTTGCCTGCCTACATTTTTTCGGTGAGGTATTCACTCCGAAAAGTCGCCTCATTACCCGAGAAGGAAAGCCAAACCCATACACTGCCAATCTTAACCGCGGACCGGTGGAGTGACTTATACACATCGAACCATCGGCTAAGCACTTTTCGGCCAGACTGTACAAAATAGAATCGATTTTGGGTGGCGTCAATCTGTAACCGGGGACTTAAGCGGTAAAAAACTTCGGGAGTTTCAGGTAAGATGATTTATGTGTGGAGTAAATTGGTGCTTTATACTTCCTATACCCTAGTAATAACACTAATTTTTTTATTCTATGCTGGTTATATTTAGCAGTGAAGAATATATTGAAAATTATTAATTATCTCGTAAGCTATAAGCACGCTTATTGTTATGAATGATATTTTTCAGCCCTTTTTAAACCAATTTTATGTTATTTACTTTATGTGAAATTCATAAGATTTTAAATAATTAGCATTAAAAAAACTGAAAAAATTATTTTTTAGATGAAAAAGCTAACAATATTTGATACAAAACTCTTTTTTATTAAAGCTCATTGCCACACCACTTAATGGCACATGCACAGGGATTTTACTCATTGTAATAAAACTATCTACGCGCGTTCCCTCGATCACTTTACCGTCTGTTGTCGATGGCTGATTAGCATGTGAGGAAATTACCAATTTGGGTTTAACTAGTTTATTAACAACCCATGCAGCTTCTTTGGGGCCCGAGGTAAGCGTATCGTTAATATTCATTACGGCCAATTTAGCTTTGTAATAATCACCGACAACGGTTTTTTGCTCAGCCGTAATCCCGGTGTCACCCAAAAGATTCCCCACTAATCCATTAGAAAAAGTTAACACGAAACCTGTAGGTGGCCCAGCATAAGCACCAACATCAGGACTCGCTAACAACTTACCCAATTTACCACCAATCATTTCGAAAGATACATCGTTAGAATGTGCGGCAGGAACCGTTGTAATGGTTACGCTAACAAGCGCGCCTAGCTTAATCACAAACAACTTTGGCATTTCGCTGCCAGTCATGATAATGGCGTCTTTCGCCATTGCTATATTAATGGTGCTCGTGTTGGGCAAAACGTTAACAGGAAACGAAGTCTCGCTACATACATCATTACCAACTGCAGCAATATACTTATCACCAACGTGGTCGCCATGCATATGACTGACAAGAATCACATCAATTTTACCTAAACGTGGATCATTGAGCACCTGCCACAGTGCGACCTGGATCATAAAGTACGCATGTACCATCTGGGTCTTCGAGTATCATAGCGCGATCAAACTGATAAAATTCGCCCTCCATACTAGCGAGCGGAGTAAATTTCACATCGGCAGCGATAGCGTTTTGGCTCGTAAAAGTGTGATGTCAGTAGAGGTAGAAAGCGTTGCCAGCGATATGATCGCAGCTTTAGTGATGATCCTATTGAGCTTCATTTAAGGGTACTTATGATTGTGTTTTACATTGATGCTTGTGAATCAGCAACATTAAAAATTTATGAGTATAGATTCGAGTAATGGATCATTTTAGAATGTATATTGGTTTAAAAATAGTTTATTATAATTGATTAGCAGATGATCTATCCAAATAACACTAAAGCTATAAATAATACATTTTATATTCATTCGATCATATTATTATAATAAGATCATAGGTCATAGATCATTCATAGCATAGTCTATATTTATTAAAGTTTTTCAGACTAAAGGGCATAAATTCATGCTGCTAGCTCGACTTTCTATTAGCACAAAGCTTCTGCTTTTGTCAGTACTCCCCTTAATTCTGCTGACCTCGCTTTTATTTGATAAAGGTAAAGAGCTATTTGATGTACAAAAAAATAGCTTTCAAACGGCAGTAATCATCGAGCTTGCAGTAAAGTTAGATGATATTGCGCATGAACATGCCATAGAGCGAGGCCTAACGGCAGGATTTTTAGGCCGTAAGGACACTAAAAGTATTGAAAAAATAGTTATACAACGCAAAAAATCCGATCAAGCTGTTACTGAACTGAAAACATTTCTTAATGCTAGCCAGCGTAACTTACAAAATATAAATGTCAATATTGATCAGCTCATTGGCTTGCTCAAACAAAAAAATATTATCCACGACAAAGTTGATCAACTAGCAATGATCACAATGCTTTTGCTTATTTTTCATCGGTTAATAAAGAAGCGATCGATACCATGGCTCTATTAAAAACCATTGTTAGAGACGCAACTCTTCGTAGTGAGTTAGATAATATGATTGTAATGCGATGGCTAGAAGAACGTTCTGGTCAAAGCCGTGGTGCCCTTAACGGTGTATACGCTAAGGGTTCGGTAACCATTGGAACCTATGCTGACATTTATGCTTACATTAAAGATTTTGATAACAAGTTGGCCGCACTTATAAATAATAGGCAATTTCATACTAAGCCGGCATTAACGGAATTAATAAAAATGCCGCTATTTACGCAAATCAATACGATTCAAACTGATTTTATAAGCCAATCTATGCAGCTGAATGATATTCAAGGGCCAACACCCGAACAGTGGTTTCCTCTGGCCAGTCAGCGCATTATAGCGATTAAGGCTATTATAGATGAACAAGCCTTGTATATTATAGATCAATCACAACAGTTTGTTATTCAAAGTCAGCGTTATTTAATGGTGGGTGGCGTTATGATGGCGGCTGGAATATTTGCTCTTATCGGCTTGTCTTATTGCATTTCACACGATATTTTTTTTCGCATTCGTAATATTAATACCCAACTCACTCGCAGCATAAACGATAACGATTTATCGATTAAAATTGATGACCAAGGTAACGATGAAGTTACTCATATCGCCATAGGTATCAATAGCTATATTAGTTGGATAAAAGATCTCGTTAATAACATAAATAAAATTTCTTTAAAGAACGAATATTTAGCAAACCACGACTCACTGACTAACCTTGCTAATCGCAACCTTTTTTTTAATCGCTTAGAACACCTTGCCAATCAACTTCATCGCCATGATAGACATCATGCTATTTTGTATATAGATCTCGATTTTTTTAAACAAATTAACGATGAACATGGTCACACCATTGGCGATAAAGTATTACAAATGTTTGCCAATAGATTAGTCAGCAGTATTCGTATAAATGATACTGCTGCTCGCCTTGGGGGTGATGAGTTTGCTGTTATTTTAGAGGAAATCACTGCCGATGAAGCGCAATTAGTTGCAAAAAAGTTACTTGAGGAAATGAAAAAGCCCTTGCTGATTGACGATCTCGCACTCAACATTGGTATATCGGTGGGGATGACGTTTTTTCCTAACGAAGAATCTAAAGATCCTAAAATTTTATTACAACAAGCAGACCAGGCATTATACGAGTCAAAGAGTTCTGGCCGTCAGCAATTTCGATGTTTTGATGCTTCCTCAAAAAAAATGAAGAATAATAATATTAATATGATTAATGGCACGGATTAAATAAAAATTATCCCTACGCTTTTAAATATCAAGGTGCCGGACTCCTTGATATTCTTGATATTTCAGCTCTACCCCAGTAGCCCCGCCCGATGATCAATCTGAAAAGGAGTCGCCAATGGCTCGTCTTCTACGTCTTGTTGTTGCGGGGTGTTTCCAACATATTATTTAGCGAGGCAATAACCGGCAAGCCTATTTTTGGTATTTGTTCACCCATCCGTTGTAAAGCTGCTTCAAAACATAATCAAGGAGTCTGCCCTTTTTATTCGACCCTTTGATTCCAGCAATAGCGGGCTATTTTCTTGTTAATTTCGCACGCCGCCCGCATGTTTTTTCGCATTCCGATAATTTTTGCAGGCCATGGTTTGGGTGTCCCGCACGCAGGGGTTATGGGTCTCGGTATAGGGCTGGCCGTATTTATCTTGTAACATCCCGCGCATTTTATTAATCGTAGTGGTGTCCGGCTTTTCTGTCTCGTACTTACATTGCACAGTGGCGGTTCCTGAGCAGTACCATTCGTTAAAATATTCTGTCTGTTTGCACTTATCGCAAGAGGTATTGAATGTTTGCAACAACTCACCTTTTTGCTTAGTGCAGCGAGCTGAAGCCGAATTTTTTGCAGCAGTAATGGCGTACTTACAGCTGCTTTCTCTGCTTTCCCAGCCCGCCAAGCCGCGCTTTTCTACGGTAAAGATTTCTATTACCGTGTTCTCACCGGAAGCCGCCGCGACAGCTGTGCACACGAGCACTAGCAATAATGAGAGTTTAAATCCTGCCATGAAATTTTTGCCATTTATTTGACTATTTAGTCAATCATAGCTGGTTTTTTCACCAAAGAGAAAGCGCTAGAGTGGTTTTCTTGCTCTTTCTTCTATCTTTACCTATTCTTTTTCATACTTTGCTATAAATATGGAAGCTCCGCGGAATGACGTATCGTAAAAATATTTCAGCACTTAGCTTATCCTTATTGCTAGCCAGCGCTATTTCGCCAACCACTGCACTGGCTTCAACATCCGCCAAATGTCCAGGAGAAGAGGGCTATATCTACACCAACGACCGCAACTCGAGAAACCCAAGGCAAGGTGGCTTTGTCAGCAACTCGGCATTTGTCGATGAGAAGGTCTTTATTGCGCCGACCGCGGCGGTATGCGGTAGCGCTTCTGTTTTAAAGTATGCCCGCATCTATGGTAATGCTGTGGTCAGCGGCGAATCCGAAGTCACCGATAAGGCACGTGTCTATGGCAACGCCAGAGTCTCGGGGACAGCCTATATTGGCGGCGAAGCTAAGGTCAGCGACCATGCCCAGGTCTCCGGCGACGCGATGATTGAGGGGATCGCCTGGATACGCGGCTACACCACGGTGAACAGCGGACACTTCACCGAAGGCACTAAGAAAACCGTTAAACCCCAGTCCGTAATTAATGCCGAAAACCGGCAGGCGGCGGTAGAACAGGCCAGATTGGCGCAAGCTCAGGCACAACAGCGCAAGGCTCAATTAAAGGCAGAAGCTAAGGTAAGCCTGAAGCGTATCGGCAATATGCTTGCGCGAGGCGACTATAAGGTAAACAACTACAGACGTTCGGTTACCTATCATTCCAGCTGGTCGATATATGATTTGGATTATGATAACTGCAGAATAGAAATGAAAGAGCGCACCAGACAAATCGGACTAAAAAGCGGCGACAAAATCGGTAAAGACCGCACGCAATATCATACGATTAGTATGCGCTATGCGGCCCTAAGAGGCAGCTCTGACAGCGAGTATGATCCACAACATTGCCTATGGTACTCGAACGAGTATGGCCTGTGTTACAGCTCGTATTCCGATCCGGGAACACTAGTGGATATGATCAACGCACACGCTAATAAATACTGCAGATAATCAAAAAACGTAGACAGCAGTGAGCAGTAAAATATTTACTGCTGCACTGCTCTCCCACAATTGTAGCTAAATCCTATCTATACCCTCCTTACCTCCGCTCTCAGCAAGAACAACTTTTTTTAGTCCACAAATATGCACAGTTGAATCTCTGCTAACCTCAATGGATATAGCGTCTTATTTAGCCTGAAAGTGAGAAGACATGCCCGCTGAGCACTTAAACTCTATTGAAGACTTTATTCAAGATAAACGACGAATGGAGAGCGCAGGTAAACTCCATTGGCTTCACTGGTTAATTGTCGCTGGCCACCTGATTCTCACGCTCTTGGCTAGTACTTCACACACAGCCAGATTCAACAAAAACAGAAGAACAATTTAATCGTTAAGCGGTTCAAGTAATTGAACTTTTAACGGAACGCATGGAAAGGTATGAAGACGCCTTTCGCAGTTGCGGCGACTCATTCTCAATCTAGTGGTATTGACCACAACGAATGGATGCGCTTTGCAGAAGCATTTCATATAGAAAAAAGTACCTGGGTTTTTATTTTATCATCCATCCTATGAATGTGGATTGAATACACATGCAACACTGGCAGAGCAACATCAATATTTTATTGGTCACGTCTACGCGCCATTTATTTTTAAAAAACTGCCAAAAGGCACATTGGATGTAGAAAAACGCTCGGTCAATTTAAGCATTAAAGGTAATGACTTTATTATTTACAACGAACAAACCAGCAACAGCATAGAATTTGACCCCAACCCGTTATTTAAAAAAACTACCATTGACATGTATGGGTGCATGTGGAATTTTAATATCTGGAGCAGTAAATCGTTTCGCACTCAAAACCAAAGTAGTCAAGCCCTCATCATACTGGTTAGAGGCATTTTTATTGACACCTGACGACTTACACTCTTTATCTTATTAGCAAAGTCTAATCGTCACGCCATTGAGTACGCTGGCAAAGTCGCAAAAGACTATCAGAAAAGTGCCGAAGATCTTGAAGACGCAAACGACGAGCTAGAAGGATTTGCTGATCGCACTTCGCACGATTTACGCTCGTCATTAACATCCGCTATCGGTTTACTGTAGCTAATGACCCTATCAATTAAGAAAAATCATCATGAAAAAGTATTAACTAGCATTGCTCTTATTAACAAGTCTTTAACTTCACTCAAAAAATTAACCGATGACATATTAAATCTTAAAAAAATTACTCACGCTACTGAAGATGATGAGGAGCTTGACGCCAGCGAAGTAATGAATGATGCGCCCAGTAAGTTAGCTCACGTGGAAAATTACGAAAAGTTGACTATCACAAAATATATCGCGTTTCCTGACAAACCCAAACCCAAACCCAAACCCGTACGAATAACCGCTATTATTGAAAACTTAATTTCAAATTCAATAAAATGCCAGGGTAAAGAAAAAATGATTACATAAACGTCTCAACCAAAAAAAACAACGACCACTTTGTATTCGAAATCGAATATAATGCACTCAGTATAGCCAAAAACCTACAATCTAAAATATTATCTATATTTAAACGTCGCCACCCAAAAATCTCCTATAGCAGCGGCTTAGGGTTGTATATGATCAAGAAAAGTGCATGCATTTTAAATGGCGACATCATTTATCTAGATACTGGCGAAGGATCTACTGTTCGGGTCAGGCTACCACTTTAAAAGGATAAATAATGCAGCAACTATAACCTTGACTGTTTAAGACAGCGAGCCCGATCAATTTATATTTAAAGAGCTCATGGCAATTTTTCACCCGAAAGCCAAAATAATTCAAGCCTATGACGGCCAGAAGTCTGGGAGATGATTGAATCAGAAATTCACCCTGATGTTATTTTTCTGGGTATTAATATGCCAAGAATGAATGGCTATGAATTTTTAGATGCAGCTCAGGTACTCATACCAGAAAATTAATCGCCTCCAACCCTTCACCGCCAGACAATCAATAAGCTCATAAGACTCAACCTGAGCCCAAAAGGTAAGAGTGTTATATGACCGCGCAGTCCAGTAAAAGCTATCGCGGATTTAAGTCAGCGTTACCAAACCCAAGTGAATTTACATGTCATGCATTAGCAAATTCTATTGTGCCGCTTACTAGAGGGGCTCCCACTGCTTAGATAACACCAAGCTCAATACACATGAGCGTCATCTTGTTGATCGTGTTGCTCTTGCTGTAGATCATGATAACTCACCATCATTTCAATAAGTGCGTCTTGATTATTATTAAAATAACCCATGATCTGGCTCAACCTCATAGCGCTGTTCACTGTTTCATTTAAACTCCTTTGCCCATCAATATAGTCGCCAATTCCCTCCATAAGCGGAGAGGTGTTGGGCAATGGGGCGAGAAAATTAAAGTTAACCCAGAAATAATGGATTGTATTAAAATTAATTGTCTTGGATTATTGATGGCACCGCCTTCGGCATTACTAAAATTCAAAATCACTGCCTATTCAACGAAAAAATATGGAACTAAACAGTAAGTAATACCACACAATATA
>JBLHWO010000010.1:0-32967 GCA_047629215.1 Cellvibrionaceae bacterium
AAGATTGGCGACGGTAAGATTTTTGTTTCTGATCTTGAACAAGTTGTTCGTATTCGTACCGGTGAGACCGGTGAAGACGCACTTTAACTTTTATTAACTAACTGCAACGATTACAACCATTTGGAGAGCAACAATGGAAAACCAAATATTTGAGCTAGGTTACGCTCTAGATACTTTCTATTTTTTAGTATCGGGAGCGCTCGTAATGTGGATGGCGGCAGGTTTTGCCATGTTAGAAGCCGGACTTGTTCGCGCTAAAAACACCACTGAAATTTTAACCAAAAATGCTGCGCTATTTGCAATCGCTTGTACTATGTACATGATTTGCGGCTATTCAATTATGTATCCTGAATTAGGCAGCGCATTCTTATCAGGCATAACTGGTGACGGCGTGGCTGGCGCAGCTGAGCCAGCAACTTATGCTCCTTCTGCAGACTTTTTCTTCCAAGTTGTGTTCGTTGCAACTGCAATGTCCATCGTCTCTGGTGCCGTTGCAGAACGTATGAAACTGTGGGCATTCTTACTCTTTGCGGTTGTTATGACTGGCTTTATCTACCCAATGGAAGGTAGTTGGACTTGGGGCGGCGAATCTGTGTTCGGTATGTACACCCTTGGCGACCTAGGTTTCAGTGACTTTGCTGGATCAGGAATTGTTCACATGGCAGGTGCTGCTGCAGCGCTTGCAGGTGTAATCGTGCTTGGCGCTCGCAAGGGTAAATATGGCCCTAATGGCGAAATCAATGCGATACCTGGCGCTAATTTACCACTAGCGACTCTTGGCATGTTTATCCTCTGGATGGGATGGTTTGGCTTTAACGGTGGTTCGGTACTTGCTACTTCATCGGTTGAAAATGCAAATGCTGTTGCTGTGGTATTTATGAATACAAATGCTGCTGCTTCAGGTGGCTTAATTGCAGCCTTGGCCATCGCTCGCATTATGTTTGGTAAAGCGGACTTAACCATGGCTCTTAATGGTGCTTTGGCTGGCCTTGTAGCTATTACTGCTGAGCCATCTACGCCTAGCGTTCTTCAAGCCACGTTATGGGGTGGTTTAGGTGGAATATTAGTTGTATTCAGCATTTTAAGCTTAGACAAAATGAAGATCGATGATCCAGTCGGTGCCATTTCTGTACATGGCGTGGTCGGCGTTTTAGGACTGTTACTTGTTCCTATAACAAATGCAGATTCTACCGTTAGCGGCCAAATTATAGGCGCTCTCACTATCTTCGTTTGGGTCTTCACTACCAGTTTAGTGGTTTGGTTAATTATCAAAGCCATCATTGGTGTTCGTGTTACTGAAGAAGAAGAGCTCGGCGGTATTGATATTTCTGAGTGTGGCATGGAAGCTTACCCAGAATTTGCTACTAAGTAATTAATGCCTAGTAGATCCAGAAAATAGAAAAGCCGGCTAATGGCCGGACTTTCTATTTGCCTGCTTTTTGGTCTTTATTAAATAAATACGCAGGCGGATGGGCAGAGGCTTTAATTGCTGTTATCCTTTAATACTAATACTGCTCATAAGCACCTATTTTTAACACCATTACAAGTTATAACTACTAATAAAAGTAAAAGGTAAACAAAGGAAAAAACTATGAAGCTCGTAACTGCCGTTATTAAACCCTTCAAGCTAGACGATGTTCGCACCGCACTTTCTGAGGTCGGAGTACAAGGCATGACCGTCACTGAAGTCAAAGGTTTTGGTCGTCAAAAGGGCCATACAGAGCTCTATCGAGGAGCTGAATACGTCGTAGATTTTTTACCCAAAGTTAAAGTAGAGCTTGTTGTTGATGGCTCTATGGTTGAGCAGTGTGTTGAAGCTATTACTAAAGCCGCACACACGGGAAAAATTGGTGACGGCAAAATATTTGTCACTTCAGTTGAGCAAATATACCGTATCCGCACGGGCGAAACTGGCACTGACGCAGTTTAAAGAGCCTCGCCCTACCTTTAATCCAAACCTTACTGGCTCATCACCTGACCCGTAAGGTTTTTTATTATCTTCAATAACTGCCCCTTATAACCATCCTTTACTGCTTCTTAGCCCTCGATAACAAAACAAACTAACTATTTACTACGAATTATTTTGATACTGCCGTTATATGCACTATAACTTATGGTGCAGAGTGATTAAGCCTAGGTATTTCAAACTGACTTAGTTACTTTTGACCTTTAATACTGGGATTTTAACCGTAGGAAAATACAATATGTCAGATAGTGAAGTGGGATTTAATGCTGTTGCTAATACGGCTGATATGGATATGGAGGCACTTGAGTCAGACACTAGGCGCAAGAAAAATGAGCAAGATGAGCTTAACCAGAAAATTGAGGCTTTTTTGGGCTCTGGTGGAAGCATTGACGTCATTGAACCACATGTATTGGCAGATCCACCCAAAAAACCTGTCAGTAATTACGGTAGCCAGCCAATTTAAGCGAAAAGATGGAATATAAGAACCAGAAAAATATTCTGCTTGTCTAGTACATTTTACCCGCAATGTTATTTCTTTTTTTGCGTTCGTGGATAAGCTTGATCATACACTTTAGCTAAGCGCTGAAAGTCTAGATGGGTATACATTTGAGTATTGGTTATATTCGCGCGCTCCAATGGTTATTGAAGCGCGCGTAAATCGCCACCCTCTTCAAGTATATGGCTGGCAAAAGATTGTCTCAACATATGTTGAGACAAATGTTGCCCTAAGTGCTGGGACACTCCCAATTGCTTTAAACCTAGAAATAGCAGATGGATCACGAAAGGCTTCACAAACTGCTTGCGCCATTCAGCCTTTTTTGTTTAATGCTATTATTGCAACTCGCCCCATGGGTAAGATAAGCATTTTATTGCCTTTACCTATGAAGGAATATGCCCATCTGAAAAAACCATATGACGTCAATCGAGATTAACCGGGCCAGATGAGCACAACAGCTCTACTATAGCTTGATAGCGAACACCTAGAAATGACTCTTTTTTATTATTTAACGGTTGATGAACTTTATCTACGTCTAGGCTTTTTTCTGTAAGAACCTTGACAGGGGCTGGCTCGCAGCCAACCTTAACGAATACAGAAATCAAATAAACGGCGTATGGCCGAAAACCAACGCTGTAAACTGCGGCGCTTAATGATTACCTATGCAATAGTGCCGTGCACTGACAAATGTTGGCAGAATTGATCTGCCTCTGTGACAATGTTTTTATTAAAATATTTTTGTATCTTTGCGATATCGCGACAATAATTGTCCTGAGTTTGTGAGAAAGCTTGGCGCTCTAGAGAATAACGTTGTTTCGATTCTTCAAACGTTTGTGTATTCATTGTAAATGGCTGTTATCGCACTATTTAGTTAGCGCTCAGCATTGCTGCCTAAACAGGTACAGATAATTAGCGTTAACAGGAGAGCACAACCAATACCAAAGCTGCATATCGAACACCCTAACCCTCTAAGTTTGAGCTATCGCCTGAGTAAGAGCCGAGTAAACGACTAAGTGTATCTGCAATAAAATTCAAGAAGAGGGTATTCATGCTAGAGCGATAATAATCTGGGTCGGGATTGCCGACTGCAAGTAAGCCTAAGAAGTGGCTATCTATTTTCAAGGGTGCGATTGCGGTTGAGCCAATAGAGCCTCCATTACGAGCAAAAATAAAATTCTTTTCTTTTTCGTCAATTTGTCCACAAATGGCTCGAGGATTATGAATAATAGCGCCTAGATTTTCTTCTGCCTCTGTAATACACAGTACTTTTGCTTGTTGATTAGCTGGACTTACAAACTGCTGTTGCTCACTGTTAATGAGCAATAGTGATGAAAAAGAAATTTCAAACTCGTTTTGCAAACCAAAAAACAATGCATCTAAACAATCATCGAATTGATCTGTATCTAACAAGGATAAAACTAAACGTTTTGTTTTATCAAACAGCAAATCGTTGACACGAGCATTATCTAACAAAGTATTGAGCCTATGCCTCATATCCATATTACGCTCTCGCAAAACAGAAACTTGCCGCTCTACTAATGAAACCGCCTTACCGCCAAGCTGGTGGGGTAAATTTAATTCGGCAAGTACAGCTGGCTTATCGACCAAGAAGTCTGGGTTTCGGAGTAAAAAGTCTGCAACCTGCTCATCAGTTAAGGCTGTTAGTACAGGAATATCTTTAGGGTTTATAAATGACATAATGGCAATTATTTTAAGTTAAGTTAGCTGTTTGTATCTGGCTATTTTTATTGGGCGATCGTTATCTGGCCATGAAAAACATTAGCGGCTGGCCCTGTCATCATAACGGAATGGCCCTCACCTACCCATTCGATAGCCAAACTACCACCGGGAACATTGACGGTTACACGCTCATCCAATAAGCCACGCAGCCTTCCTGCAACAACAGCCGCACACGCGCCAGTGCCACAAGCCAAGGTTTCGCCTACGCCGCGTTCATAAACCCGCAAATCAATTTCATCTCGAGAGCGAACATTCATAAATCCAGCATTTACCTTTTGGGGAAAATGGTGATGCGCTTCGACTTCGGGCCCCAATTGTAGCACTGGTGCCGAGCCAATGTTATCAACTAGGGTAACTGCATGAGGGTTGCCCATAGATATAGCGCTAATCTCTAGCGTAGTGCTTGATAAAGGCAATGAATAGGTGAGCTGTTGCTGTTCTGCTATAAACGGAATCTTGATAGGGCTCAACTCTGGCACACCCATATCGACTGTAATATCGCCATCATCTTGTACTTGCAAGGTCATACGCCCATTGCAGGTTTCAACAACAATTGTCGATTTACCCGTTAGCTTGCGATCGCGAACAAATTTTGCGAAGCATCTTGCGCCGTTGCCACAATTTTCAACTTCTGAACCGTCATGATTAAAAATACGGTAGTTAAAATCAACGTCTGGATCCTGAGGCGGTTCAACAATTAATAGCTGATCACAGCCAATACCAAAGCGCCTATCCGCTAAACTTTTGACTTGCTCAGAGCTGAGCGAAACACTTTGCTTGATGGCATCGATGACAATAAAGTCATTGCCGAGACCATGCATTTTGGTAAAGCGAAGACGCATAATGTATCTCAAATTTCAGTTAATTTTGATTCTCAGTTGGTATCAATACTCAGTGACTATTAATACTCAGTGACTATTAATATTCAAGCCACAAAGAGCTGATATTCGACCATTGTCCTTTTTCTTGTCGCTTCTAAGCTGTTAGCTTCAGGCTTTAACCTAAAAACCGCAGTTTAACCTAATCATTAATCAGTTTTTCACCCTGCATCAAGCTCTCGATAGTCTCTCTCTCACGAATGACATGTACTTGCGTACCATCAACCATAATTTCTACAGCACGCCCACGGCTATTGTAGTTGGAACTCATGGTAAAACCATAAGCGCCTGAAGACATAAGCGCTAAATAATCGCCTGATTCTAAAGCTAATTCTCGATCTTTGGCAAGAAAATCACCCGTTTCGCATACAGGGCCAACTATGTCCCAATCCATTGGATCGGCCTGACTCTGCTCATTTAGAGGTAGAACGTTCTGCCACGCCTGATATAGTGAGGGACGAATATTATCGTTCATACCGGCATCAATAATCGCGAAATTCTTGTGCGCGGCAGGCTTAAGATACTCAACTTTTGTCAGTAATACGCCTGCATTAGCAGCGATTGATCGACCCGGCTCCAATGATAGAGAGACTCTACGACCACCTAGGCGAGCTTTAATTTCAGTTAAATAGTCGGCGATAGCAGGAGGCTGCTCGTCATCGTAAGTCACTCCAAGACCGCCACCTAAATCAACGTGCCCTATTGTGATCCCCCAATCTGCCAGACGATCAATCAGGCGTAACACTCGATCCAAGGCATCCAAAAAAGGGTCAATTGTCGTTAGCTGAGAGCCAATATGGCAGTCAACACCTTTGATCATTAGATTAGATAAGCTTGCCGCATGCTGATAAACGTTAATGGCCTCTTCGATATCGACGCCGAATTTATTTTCTTTGAGGCCCGTCGATATGTAGGGGTGAGTTTGTGCATCAACATCCGGATTGACTCGCAATGATACTGGCGCCATTATACCCATTGCTTTTGCAACAGTATTTAAGCGGTCTAATTCAGCGCTAGATTCAACATTAAAACAGTAAACACCCACTTCTAATGCGCGTTGCATTTCCACTTCTGTTTTAGCGACACCAGAAAAAACTATGCGGCTCGGGTCTCCTCCGGCCTTGAGGACACGCTCCAATTCACCAATAGAGACAATATCGAACCCAGCGCCAAGTTTTACCAATATATTCAAAACAGCTATATTGGAATTGGCCTTAACGGCATAGCAGATCATCCCAGGGTGATCACCTAATGCCTGCTGATACTCTAGGTAATGACGAGTAAAGGCCGCGCGACTATAAACATAAGCTGGTGTACCAAATTGTTTAGCAATATCAGCTAGTGCAACCTGCTCACAAAAAAGCTGGCCTTGCTGGTAATCAAAATCTTTCATCATGGAATCTATAATTAACTATTTGTGAAGGGGACATTAAACTTCCGTTTGTACTCATTTTTTCTGTGCCTTTCGGTCAAGCTCTTCAGCTTTATTCTCGCTACTCTCCTCATTCTCGCCGGCAGGTAAAACTAAAGGCCCTGTTTGGCCGCAAGCGACTAAAAGCACGATGCCAGTAAACAGTAATAAAATGGATTTTTTCATTGTAAATTCAACCTGTTAACGCTTACTATCATACCGGTTAGCGCAGCTAATAGCCAAGCCATAGCACAATGCAGAGGGGGCAGGTATACTTTGCGCTTCTGAATCAGAACACAGGGTATAGCAACGCCACACTAACTCTCTGAAGGGAACAATATAATGAAGAAGGACTTTTGCTTAGGGTTCGTCAATGAACTCCGTTTAATTGTTTATTGTTCCGTTACGCCCATGCTGATGACGTTGACGGCTCGGTAGATATTAGGGCGCTTATTGAGAAGGTTACTGCTGGGACCACCTTTGTTCTGACCTATATCAGAAACTAACATTAATATTGAGTTACATAGTCTATGAACGATGCCGAATATAGAGCCAAAGCCGAATCAATCTATCAAAAAATAGAAGAAGTCGTTGATCAGTTTGCTGAAGAAAAAGATGCTCAAATGGATTATGAAAACAATGGCGGCGTGCTGACTATTTTTTTAGAAGATACCGGTACTCAGGTTATTATTTCTCGACAAACGGCAACACAACAAATCTGGGTTGCTGCAAAATCAGGCGGCTTTCATTGTACTTATGAGGGAGGGGCTGAAGGAGAGATAAATAAAGAAGAATGGCGCTGCGCTAAGACTCAAGAGACTTTAGACGAGCTCTTATCTAGAACCTGCAGCGAACAAACAAATATTCCAATTCATTTCCCCAAGCTTGGCTAACGCTAAAATATAAGATCAATTCTATTGCTTACTTAAGGAACCGCTGGCTTAGCTATAAATTATTTTTTGATAGCTAAAGCTTGATTAATCTTTCCTTCCACCTTCGCCTTCATAATTAAATAGTGGGACGTATTTAATTCACCAGAGTAAGAAAGCTGCAATCGGCATTTAGATAAATCCATATCATTAATATAATAATGGTTTATCGACTGCCTTTGTGCCCATTCACGCTTAATTAAAATCGCTAATTTTCTATAGGCTTCATCGCCTTCATCTACTTCTGAAAAATGGTTTTCATCGACATAAAGCGTGAAAAAATATTGGCCTTCAACACATTCAGCAACGGCATAGATAGGCAAACCTGCTCGACCATCTACTTGGGAGCTAATACTACAACGCTCCAATTGCAATCCCTCATGAGCACAAATGACTTCTGAAAAACTAATAGGAAAAATATCAAACGGACCTATATCATTTTCAGCCTGATCATGCCGGCGCTCATTAACTGCCCTCAAAAAGCGGTGCAGAGACTGCAAGGATGCCTTACCCTGAAAATAACTCAGTGTGGCTTCATACCAAGCACCCAATTCATCGATTAAGGTTATGTCTACTTGCTTACCCCGCAAGCGAAAAAAAACTTGTATCGATTCAGGAGAATGCTGCTGAGAAAACATCACCAGAGGGTGATGAGACATTGTATTGGCATCGAACCCAATGGGGCTATAGTATGGCACGGAAGAATGTAATAGCGACTTCAATTCATACTCTGTAGATAACCATTTAATAATCGATCTCTGCTCATGCGTATGAAGCACAAGATAGCGTCCATTAATATAGCTAATATAGCGGCCAGAAGGATTATGTTGAAAGAAATTAAAAACCTCCTTAAACAAGAGATTTAAGGTCTGACGAATTCTTTGTTGAAAAAAACGATTCGGGTGATTACAAAAAATATCCGTCTTTACATTAATTTGACCACTCTTTAGAGGTTGCATATAAATACCTAATAGAGCTTCTAACAAACGCCCTTGTTTACTATCGCAAACAATTTCATTCCAACTATTGATAGACAATAAGTCAACATTGCACTCTAGCCGTGTGATATCAATATCATTTAAATTTTCGACATTATTCTGAACCTTATCCGGTCGATAATCTATAAATAGTAACAACTGGTTTAAATGACAGCTCTTTTCAAATACTTTATGCGTCGCTGTTTTTATCGGCAAAGGAATGAGGGATGTAATAAGGCGACGCAAGGATTGTAGAAGACGCGAATCCATCTTTTTATTTTCATAAACACTCTGGAAATCATTATCAGAATTTTCACTATAAGTATCTTCATCAGAGAAGCATAAGCGACTAGCTGAAATCATAACCTGATTACAATGCAACCAAGTAATCAGCTCAACCGGTGTTGATTTTTTAATAATTTCAAGACCCTGAATATCAGAAGCCGACCACAACTTACTTACTTTTTCTTTCTTAACAACCAATACCGCTTCCGATATATTTTTAGATGATAGAGGGTTTACCCACTCGATTTTTCCCGCTTTTCTAGTAAAGGCAGCTTCCAACTTACGACCCAATACATTCAGCTCGCGATTTGATGCATGCATGGGTATATGCTGAGTTCGAAAGAAATCCATAATTAAAAGATAACTATGATTGAGCTCACTGATAATTAAACGTCTTTCTTCTAAGACATCCTTCAAAGACCAGCGCGTGTGATTATCTAGATGATGAATATAGCTGTTATCCCACTCCCATACTTTTGTCATTTCAAGCAACATACTTGAACGTGTTGAAGTCTCTACCTCTCCAGTCAAGGGCTGCTCTAATTTAAAATAAAAACAACGCCGTAAAAACTCTAAACGTTGCGCTTGTTTTGTTCTCAACAAATAATCTTCAATGAAATAGTAGGTCTGTAAATAGGGGTCGACATCCCAATGATGAATAATTCGGTAGCGATCTACGGCATGAAGCTGATCTTTAAATAGAGTCGACAGCAGCCTGGCATCATCAAAACCCTGACAATATATCTCCAATAACAATAATTTGAGTATTGATTTGTACGGAGAGTCGATCGCTTTGTATAACTGCCATATTGCAGAACTAATAAATTCATCTGGCGGCACTTGCTCAATAGCGCCAAAATCAATTAATGCCTCATCCGGCAGGAGCCTCTGCTGTTGTAACGCATGCTGACAATCTTGATAATTTGACTCTTGTTCTGAGCGAATAAAAATCCATGCCGGTAACTGCCCGCCCAAATGTATTGCCGTACGGTAAAACTCATCCAAAAGTAAGAAGTGCTGAGTACTGCCACTAGCATCATGATTAAAGTCTCGCTGCTTACCAGAATGATAGGTTTGTGGGTTCATCAAGAAAATCGTTACCTCGAGATTCAGCCTGCCTGCCCACAAACTAATGTTCCTACATTTTTTTTCTAGGGATAGCAAAGCGCTCTGGTCTAGGTCGGGACGATGACAAAGCCAAAGGTCGATATCGCTCTTACTGTTTTGCGCAATCGTGCCGAAGCTACCCATTGAAAACAACGCTAAGATATCAGCTTGGACCTGCGACTCTCGATTAGGCTGAAAGCTTCTCGTCAGACGCCGCAACTGCTGAATTTGCTCCTCGGAGGCATCGTAGCCATACAAACCTGATGGCGTATTGCGAGAAATATAGCCCGGCAACATAGGGTGATTGTAGTGAAGCAACATAGGCAACACGTCAAGGAAAGTGCGCTGAACCCCTTCCAAGCTATCGCGCGCCAGCCCCAGACGCGCCTGATTTAGCTTTAAAAAAGCGCTGCGGACGTTGTAAAGATGATGGCGATCAAGGCCTAATTGTTTAAAATGGGAGATTGGGGCTTTCATCCTCTAAGTATAGAGAATCCCAAAGAAAAATGTGACACAGACCTCATTATTATCAAGACCAATATCGTAGCTTTAGGTGGTTTTTTAGATGCGCTTATTATAAATAGGTAAAAATACGGCGAGCTGAATATCTCACCGCATCATATAAAAATAGTAGATACAAATAATTAGAACTGAAGACCAAGATTAAAATAGAGCCCGTCTAGCTCCAAGTCGATACCAATATCATTATCATCTTCGTCCAGCTTAAAGGTAAATGTGCGATAACCCAGCTCCGCCACTATATCGACTGCGGGTAAAGCAAAAGCATAACCTACAGCCGCTGTGATATCAGATACCTGATTACCATCATAACCGACCGCATTAAAGGTGGCATCCGCATATAGGCCACTAAGAGGCAGCTCAAATCCAAAACCTGCATACAACATGGGTACCCAATCATCAAAGGTCTCACTATCGGCGCCATTGATACTACCGACCACAGTGCCCCCTGCATCAAATCGACGACCGGTTATACCCAAATCTATCTGCACCCAATTATTGAGTGGGGAGTAAAATAAAGTAAAGTCGGTATGCGTGAGATCCAAATCGGTTTCTATATCTTCACTGGCACTATAGGTAACATTATCAAACTCTAGACTACGAACTAGCGTGCCGCTAGCGCTAGTAGAAATATCACTATGCCTTATCTTCGCATTGGGAATAATCGGTATAGAGTGCTTGAATACCAAAGTGAACACATTATGCGAATCATCATCAAAACCTAACTCTTTTAGAGTCGCGGTATTACCATTAATGCCGATATCACCAGAATAATCTGGCTGCCATTCTCCGACGGTAACAGATACATCGACAAGTGGAGCGCTGTGTGCAGTAACGCTAAGTAAAGTAATGGTAGCGAACACTAACGATATAAGGTTAGTAAAGAGGGTGTTTTTCATAATAGCCTCGTATTATTGGTATCTGTATTTTTCAAATTATTAGCCAGTAAGAGACGGCGATCACAATCCCAACCTTCCGGCCCAATAGGTAGACTAGAGTATGGTTGATCACAACCCAAACTGCAAAAAGATTTCTACGATCCTGTATCAGACCCTGAGCCAGAGGAGCAGACTGAGGCAAGCTTAACCCCTTAAACCTGACAATTAGCACAATAAACGGTAGCCCTCTGAGACTGACGTATGAGTTTTAAGGTTTTATTACAGTTTTTACAATCGAGCCCCGCTCTACCATATACATTAAGCTCTTGTACGAAATAACCTGGCTTGCCATTACTTCCTACAAAATCTCGCAAGGTTGTGCCGCCTTGAAGTATAGAACGCTCTAATACTGTTTTTATTTCCTCAACAAGCAAATCATATTTTTTTCGAGTGACCTTACCTGCCGGCTTTGTTGGCCGAATACCGGCAGCAAAAAGAGCTTCATTAGCGTAAATATTACCGACACCAACAACAATACTGGAATTCATAATAAACGCTTTAATATCCAAGGATCGTTTTCGGCTTTTTATAAAAAGATAATCGGCCTTAAACTCATCCGATAGTGGTTCAGGGCCTAAATTTTTTAATAGCTTATATTCAACTATATTTTCACTTGTCCATAACACTGCGCCAAACCGTCGAGGGTCATGATAACGTAAGCAGCAATGCTTAGAAAAAATGATATCAACATGATCATGTTTTTTAGGTGTCTCGTTTTCGCCAACAATCCTCAAACTACCTGACATACCCAAATGAATAACGAGATGACCAGTAGAAAAACGGAATAATAGGTATTTTCCACGACGCGTGACATCAAGTAGTTTTTTGTTAATTATATGCGCCGATAGATCGTTCGGTATTGGCCAACGCAGAGACGGCTGACGCACAATAATGGATTTAATACGTTTGCCTACTACGTGAGGCTCGATGCCTCGTCGAGTGGTTTCTACTTCGGGGAGTTCGGGCATCGAGCACCAGCTATTTTGACGTAGGGTGAGCCGTGCCCACGGGATACCACACATCCTGAACATAAAAAACCCGACTTACGCCGGGTTAATGTAAAACAGTTTTGGAGGCTGTTTATTTTATTTTGCCTTCATTATACATAACGTGCTTACGAGCAACGGGATCAAATTTTTTGATCTTCATCTTTTCAGGCATGGTGCGTTTATTTTTACGAGTGGTATAGAAATGACCTGTACCAGCTGATGAATTTAAGCGGATTAAATCGCTCATAAGATACTCTCCTAAGACTATCTAACTAGTTATACTTTCTCGCCACGAGAGCGAATGTCGGCTAGCACCTTGTCGATGCCAAGTTTATCAATCACGCGTAGCCCCTTAGTAGAGGTACGCAATTTAACAAACCGCTTTTCTGATTCTACCCAGAAACGGTGATTGTGCAAGTTCGGCAAAAAACGACGCTTAGTATGGTTCTTTGCGTGAGAAACATTGTTTCCAGTTACAGGGCGTTTACCAGTAACCTGACAGACTTTAGACATGACGTGCCTCTATACATGTGCATGGCGCTGTGTTTACAGGAGGTAAACAGTCCATGGCTAACAATTAAATATCAAAATGAAAGCGAATCTTAATAGCCGGGAGATCATAGATCAAAATAGAACAGCGACAACACTTTATTCTCTATCTCAGCTACTTGAGCACATAGCCAGCTCCCCCCCGAAAAAAGAGGCACGTTTTATACCAAAATAAAGCCCAACTAGCAATCAATAAGTCATTCTTTAGGCGAATTAATGTGATTTCAGCTATATTAAGCCCAATTCAGCGAATGACGTCACGCTACCATCACCGACAATCATATGATCTATGACGCTAATATCCAATAGGCGCAGAGCATTACAGATATCGTTGGTAATCAATCGGTCAGATTGGCTAGGATCCGCAATACCCGATGGGTGGTTATGAGCCAAGATGACTGCGGCCGCATTATGCTGTAGAGCACACTTTGCAATCTCACGTGGATATACATGGGCAGAATTAATGGTGCCTTTGAACAGCTCGTCAAAAGCGATAAGGCAATGCTGACTATCTAAATACAGCACAGCAAATACTTCTCGCTGCTGATGCCGTAACTGGCTGATTAGAAATTGCTTCACTTGTTTAGCGTGATTAAACGATGCCCCACGCGTCAAAGTATCTTTTAAATGCCGACGACTCATTTCCAAAACTGCCTGCAACTGACTATATTTTGCATCCCCCAAGCCTCTAGCTTGGCAAAAGGTGTCTTTATCTGCCTCAAGCAGGGAACGCAGGCACTTAAACTCTGCCAGTAAGTCACGCGCAAGATCAACCGCTGACTTGCCCGCACAACCAGTACGGAGAAAGATAGCCAGTAGCTCCGCATCAGATAAGGTGCTAGGACCATGAATTAGTAATTTTTCGCGAGGTCGCTCTGCGGCAGGCCAATCAGTTATAGCCATGGGGTAACACTCCTTTGCTTATAATGGCAGTTACAATTGCTTTAACGCAATCATATTTAATACAATCACTATTGCGACAATCCTTACTTAATGCACTGCTAACGATATCCTTTTGATAAAGCGTGCAAAATGGTATCTTAACGCGCTTCCTATCAAGATCATACAGGTTAAACCAACACTATGAACACAAGCGACGGGCAATTAATTAATCGACGTATTTTATTGGGCGTGTCAGGCGGTATCGCGGCCTATAAAAGCGCTGAGCTAATCCGACGCCTGCACGACTTAGGCGCAGATGTTCGAGTTGTAATGACCAAGGCCGCTCAAGAGTTTATAACCCCACTGACCCTACAAGCACTATCGGGCAATCCAGTTGCAATTGATTTGCTCGACCCTGAAGCAGAAGCCGCTATGGGGCACATAGAGCTAGCGCGCTGGGCCGATCTTATTGTAATTGCACCCGCTAGCGCCGATATGATCGCTCGCCTAGCACAAGGCAAAGGTGACGACCTCCTAACGACGGTCTGTCTCGCCAGCCGCTGCCCCATCGCTATAGCTCCAGCAATGAACCAAGCGATGTGGCATCACCCAGCCACTCAAGATAACGTAGCCAAACTGGCTTCACGAGGAACTCACCAGTTTGGCCCCGACAGTGGCGGCCAAGCCTGTGGCGATGTGGGCCTTGGTCGCATGTCAGATCCCGATGATCTAGCACACTCGGTTTGCAAGGTATTTAAAAGTCGCTTGCTCGAAGGTAAAACGGTTGTCATTACCGCGGGCCCCACTCGAGAAGCCATTGACCCCGTTCGCTACATCAGCAATCATAGCTCTGGGAAAATGGGTTATGCTATTGCTCAGGCTGCGGCTGATGCTGGCGCTAAAACAATATTGATCAGCGGGCCAACAGCCCTAGTGACGCCCGAACATGTTGATATAATCGACGTGACAAGCGCTGAGGACATGCTCATCGCAAGCCTCGAAGCGGTAAGTCATGACTGTGATATTTTCATTGCCTCAGCAGCCGTTGTCGATTTTCGCCCAATCAGAGCTGCCACGCAAAAAATTAAAAAAACATCAGAAGACTCTATGACAATTAATATGATAAAAAATCCTGATATTGTTGCCGCTGTTGCAGAATATAAAACAACGAATGATAATAGACCCTTCGTGGTTGGTTTTGCAGCAGAAACTCAAAAAGTGATTGAGTATGCACGCTCCAAATTATCAAAGAAAAAATTGGACATGATTATTGCAAACGATGTTTCTGATAACAGCATCGGCTTTAACAGTGACAGCAATCGAGTCACCATCATCACCAAAGAAAGCGAAGTAGATTTTGCAGAAAACACCAAAATACAATTAGCACGAGATATTATTCAAAATATAGCTGAGCAACTTAAGGGAAAATAATAGCATCATGGCTATAATAAGAAAATGTCTTTCATTTTTTTCAGGCGCCTCTCCAGAAAAAAAACGAACAACTAATTATATATTGCTTGTCACTTTGTTAATCATACTAATTTGTATTTTAGCATCGAAACTCATTGTTGATCCGGCCAATGAATCGCGCTTTAACAAAGCCATTAATAAGCTACTGGAGCAACAGAAGCAATCTGCCATCAGTTATAAATCGTCCGTAATACAACAGCTTGTTAATTATGCTCAACACGAGAAAACCCAACTTTTACTTGACAATCACAGTAAAGAAATTATTGGTGATGGCGAAGGCCCATTTTTTGACTTACAGCAGCGCATCCTCGAATCACTACCCCACGCTAATAAAATACAGTTTTATCTACCTCGCCAAGCCCAACAAGAAAAAAATAATGGCGGCTCAATAGGTTTTGTAGCGCTCGATATGATTAATCGCATGGAAACAAATACTTCAACGCATCCTGAAGCTGCGAAGCCAAAGGGTTCTCCTGAATGGGAAATACACTGGGTTACACCCGTTTATCAAAAAAAAGATGGCCAATCAAAAACCGACGCACCCCCTATTGCTATTTTGTATGCCTCAACTAGCCTAGCCGGCCTTAAAACCGCAATGTCTGCATACGATCGAAGCTTAGCAAAAACAGTTTTACTGCAACGTATTGGCCGACAACAAAGATTACGGTTTTTAGAGCTGGGGGCTGGTGATAATCGCCCAGCCCAATCAATCGATGTCCCTTTGAGCCATTGGCAAATTTCAATTGAACCCTCATCTTTTTTATACAATAAAGTTTCCTATTTCCCCCCATGGCTGACTGCATTAATTACAGCCCTATCAGCTGTGGCACTATGGGGAGCTTATCAGCTTGCTAAGCGTAAGAATGAACAAGAAGCAGTCCTCTATAAAACATTAGATGTTAAGACAGTGACGCGCCCTGATACGGAAGCAACCGAGGCCACGTCATTTGCAGACCCACTTTATCTTTCTGACCAACAGGTTGTTATAGAAGAAGCAGACAAAACTCTAGTTGACGGCGGCCATAAAGACAAAGAAACGAATCAACGCTCGAAACCTGTTAAGACCGACTCGTCTTCTCATGTTTCTGGCCTCAATGTGCCTTCACATATTTTTCGAGCTTATGATATCCGGGGGCTAATCAACGAAGAGTTGACGCCTGAAATTGCGGAAGCGGTTGGCAAATCTGTCGCCACAGAAGCATTGGAACAAGGCGAGACCACATTAATCATTGGCTATGACGCCCGAACACATTCACCGCTGCTTTACGAGCATGTAAAGCAAGGCGTATTGAGTACAGGTTGTAATGTGATCCAGGCAGGACTGGTGCCTACGCCTCTACTTAATTTTGCTACTGTGTTCAGCGATCAATCCAGTAGCGGTATTGTAGTGACTGCTAGCCACAATCCTAGCGCCTACAATGGATTTAAAATGATTATCAATGAACGCACTTTAGTTGACGATGACATCAAAAAACTACATCAACGCATCACTAGGGGCGAACTTACCAAAGGCAAAAAGGGACAACTGATAGAACAAAATTTCGCTGCAGATTATATCGATACTATTCTTGCCGACATTGCTATCAACACTGGTTTACATATTGTTATTGATGCAGCAAATGGAGCTGCCAGCGAACTTGCGCCCAGATTATTCAACGAGCTTGGCTGCCAAGTCACCCCTCTATTTTGTAATTTTGATGGAAATTTTCCTAATCACGACCCCGACCCTTCAATTGATGAAAACCTGAAGGCCTTGATCGAAAAAGTTGCTTCTAAAAATGCTGATATTGGCATTGCACTCGATGGTGACGGTGATCGTTTAGTTGCCGTAACCAGTAGCGGAAAAATAATTTGGCCCGATCAATTATTAATGTTGTTTGCGCGCGATGTTGTATCACGCAACCCTGGCTGCGATGTCATTTTCGATATTAAATCAACACGGCAATTAAATCAGGTTATCAGTAGCTATGGTGGTCGCCCGGTGATGTGGAAAACAGGGCATTCACATATGAAATCAAAAATGCAAGAAACCGGCGCCCTATTAGCTGGCGAGTTTTCCGGTCACATTTTCTTTAAAGAGCGTTGGTTTGGTTTTGATGATGGAATTTATGCTGCAGCACGTTTATTAGAAATCATGTCGTTGCGTGACCAAAGCTTAGATGCCATGTTAGACACCATGCCATCGATCAATGCAACACCAGAAATTAAAATCTCTGTTGCTGAAGAAGAAAAATTTGGAATAATAGATCGCCTGATAGAACAAGGTGATTTTGCAGCCGGTGAAAAAACAACGATCGATGGCTTACGGATTGATTTTGACGATGGCTGGGGGTTAGTCAGAGCATCAAATACTAGCGCAGCCTTAACGTTACGCTTTGAAGCGAAAAATGAAAACGGTATTGAACAACTAAAGACATTATTCAAACGTGAACTACACAAAATCGACAGTTCATTATCAATGGATTTTTAATTATCCAGTCCGCTATCAGCACGAAATAGCTATTTTATTAAAAACTTCTGGCTAATCCTTGGTTAGACTTACAACTTAGCCCCTATAAATTATTTTCATAATTTGACCAGAAGCTCTTTATATCTCGCCACTTTATTTACTTTTTTGCCAACAGGCTTTCACTATGACTTTAACTCTCGATGATGCAATGAATGTTGCCAATGTACTTACCGAAGCACTGCCTTATATACAGCGCTTTACCGGTAAAACAATTGTGGTGAAGTTCGGAGGCAATGCGATGATCGACGAAGCACTACAACATAGTTTTGCCCGCGATATCGTGCTAATGAAACTGGTTGGCATGAACCCTATTGTCGTCCATGGTGGCGGCCCTCAAATTGGAAACCTATTAGAAAAACTGAATATTAAATCTACATTTGTTGATGGAATGCGTGTCACGGATAGCGCCACAATGGATGTTGTAGAAATGGTATTAGGCGGGGCTGTCAACAAACAAATTGTTAGCCTAATAAACAGTAATGGCGGTAAGGCTATCGGGATTACCGGCAAAGATGGCCAATTAATACGAGCAAAAAAATTAGCGATCAAAACCTCAGAAATGATCGATATAGGCCACGTCGGCGAGGTTTCTTCGATTAATGTCAGTGTGATCAACATGTTGATTAACAGCGATTTTATTCCTGTTATCGCCCCCATAGGCGTAGGTGAGGACGGAATGTCATACAACATCAATGCAGACCTTGTGGCCGGCAAAATCGCGGAAGTCTTAGAGGCTGAAAAATTAATGCTTCTGACTAATGTTTCTGGCCTGCAGGACAAACAAGGCAATGTCCTTACTGGTTTAAATACCCAAGAGGTCGATGCACTAATCAAGGATGGTACAATTTATGGTGGCATGCTGCCTAAAATTAGCTGCGCTTTGGACGCCGTGAAATGCGGTGTAGCTAGCTCTCATATTATAGACGGTCGCGTTGCACACGCTGTACTACTTGAAGTATTTACGAACGAGGGCGTAGGCACTTTAATTACTAATCGCTGAAAAAATCACATCAGCAGTTGATGATTCACGCTGTTATCGTTAGGATACCCGAGCGAGTTATTTAGCGTAAGGCTATTAATAATGGCGCAGCTAATACTACTAACTAGAATACTGTTAACTAGAACACTGTTAACTAGAAAGGTCCTCAAGGATGTTAACTGGACCGCTCCAGCCTACCGTCTTAAATAAGTGAATCACACTCCCGCTGGAATACCGATAAAAGTCAATCGTGGTGAATAATAATGAGTAAAACCAACCAAAAAATAACACGCCGACAACAAATATTGGAATGTCTAGCGCAGATGCTAGAAGAGTCGCCAGGTGGTCGCATCACAACTGCAGCCCTAGCAAAAAAGGTTGGCGTGTCAGAAGCTGCTCTTTATCGCCACTTTCCTAGCAAGACAAAAATGTTCGAGGGCTTAATCGAGTTTATTGAAGACACTATTTTTTCTCGGGTAAAACTCATTATGTCTGACACACAAAATGCACAATCCCGCTGCGAACAAATATTATTATTATTGCTGACATTTACCGAGCGCAACCCTGGTATTACCCGGTTACTAACGGGCGATGCACTAGCAGGAGAAACTGCTCGTCTACACCAGCGAATAGCGCAATTTTTTGACCGGTTAGAAACTCAACTGAGGCAAATTTTACGTGATGCGGAAATCAAGGAAGGGATACGCACACGCTACCCAAGTAATATTGCCGCCAACACCATGCTTGCACTAGCCGAGGGCCGAATTGCTCAATATGTTCGAAGTGGTTTCAAACGGCTACCCACAGAAAACTGGGCTCACCAGTGGCTCATCATAATGTCAGATTTTTTTATAGTAACACCCTCAGCATCTGTCCTATATGATCAAACTAAAGAGAGCGAATCACCTTAAATCGAGCAATATCCTTATCGTAACGTTCAATAATTTGCTCCCTTTCTTTTTCTCGCTCACCTATCTCTTTCTGTTCAGTTCCACGCTCACGCTTCAATCGCTCCATCGACTCCAAAGTATCCCCAGAAACTTCCAGCCCCTCACGTTCGTCGGCCGCAGCGAGGCTTTGATAACGGTTAATTTCTTGGTCTATTTTTTCTACGTTACGCCTAAGAATGCTTATACTATTCATGTTCTGTACTAATTTACGCTGTTTATCTAATTCGATATCTGTAGGGTGACTGTAACGTTTAAGTAATTCTGTATCCCACTTTTCTAACCGTTGCTGTTCCTTTTGTCGCAGCAAAAAATTAGCCTTCTCCTTAGTTGTAGGCTCTGGGGCAACGCGCTCTACCAAGCTGCCGTCTACTGTAATGATATCGTAGCCACGTTTAACATAACGTGAAGGAATCTGAGTACTAATAACTTTATAGCCCTTTTCATTAATATAACGGTAATAGGGTATATCCTGCGCAACACTGGTCAATATTCCACCGAAAAATAGAGCTATAAAAATAAGCCCCTGCGTAATACTAGTTTTTATCAATCTAATCATAATTAATTCCATAATCCTTACGATAGCGCCTTATTGTATCGACTAATGCAGGGTCATTTTGCTCTGCTTCAACATATTGAATAACGTGGTCTAGCTGAATAATACTAACGACGGGAATACCAAGATACTCCTCGAGTTCTTGAATCGCTGAATTTTCACCTTTGCCACGCTCCTGTCTATCCAAGCCAATAATAACGGCTGCCGGTAGTGCGTCTGACTGCTTAATAATATCGATCACTTCACGCACAGCAGTCCCTGCGGTAATCACATCATCAATAATTGCAACCTTGCCGGAAAGTGGCGCACCTACCAAGGCGCCCCCTTCTCCGTGATCTTTAGCTTCTTTTCTATTATAACAAACGGGATAATCTAAACCGTACTGCTGTGACAAGGCGACGGCTGTAATTGTTACAAGAGGGATGCCTTTATAGGCAGGCCCAAATAAAATATCGAAATCTAAACCGGCACAAACAATAGCTTCGGCATAAAAACTGCCTAATGCCGCTAATGCTGCACCGGTTCGAAAAAGTCCCGCATTAAAAAAATAAGGACTAACGCGACCGGACTTTAAAGTAAACTCTCCAAAACACAATGCTTCGTGCTGGATCGCAAGCTCTATAAATGCTTTCTGGTATTCATGCATGGACATTTTCGCTAAATTGTCTAAAGTAAGAGATCTCAAATTGATATTATAATGAGATCAAGTTATGTATTTGGTGGAGCTAACTAGAATGGACATCCATTTCACAACTAATTTGCAAGGTCAGTTACAATTTATTGGCCTTAAATAATAACGACAATACCAGACATCTTATACAAAACAAGATGAACCGCAGATGAAAATAGCCTTCTCCCTTACGTGCTTACTATCCGTATTGGCCGATTAAACGCTATTATCAAAATAAGAATGTATATCTAGGCCTCAAAGCGATTTTTTATTTTGAATAGCATTGTTGCTAAAGGGTTAGTATGGGTATCATGGGCGGTTCTAGAATTAAGGATTTACTATGCGTATTATCAGTATCAGCGTCGATGGCATTCACCAAGCGGCGGCGCGCGGCCTATACGAGTGGCTAACCAACCAAGAGGCCGACATCATATGCTTACAAGACCTACGCTGTCTAGAACATGAGACTGATGATGATCTTTTTCACCCCGAAGGCTACCACGCCTACTTTTTTGACTCTGGGGTAAAACAGTATAATGGGGTAGCTATTTATAGCCGAGTCATACCAAAAGCTCTGATCTATGGCTTTGGCTTTTCAAGTGGTGTTGATATGGAGGGCCGTTATTTACAAATCGATTTCGACAACCTTAGCATCGGCTCTTTACTAGCCCCGTCTGCAACCACAAATGCCGAATCACAAGAGGTTAAATCTCGATTTTTTGATGATTTTCAAGCCCACCTCATTAAAATTTCCCGAAAGCGTAGAGACTTTATTTTTTGCGGTAATTGGGCAACTGCACCCTCTCGTGACGATGTTTCCCACCCGAAACTACAACAGCAACAGTCTGGCTTTTTACAAGAAGAACAACATTGGATGAATCAACTGCCCCATATTGGTTACATCGATGCATTTAGACAGGGCAATAGTGATAGAGATGAATACTCTTGGTGGCCGAGCGGTAATATCGCTGAAGGCGATGCCTGGCGTACTGACTTACAAATTGTATCGGCTAGCTTAAAAAATCGAGTTGAATATTCGATGATTTATAAGAAGCAGCAGTTCTCATCACATCTACCAGTTATAGTCGACTACGATATTGAGTTAGAGCCTATCGATTTTTAAATAAATGTCTTTTGAGCTCACCTTAAGCGATAGGAAAAAAGGCGTAGATAAGTACTTTTGAATGAACAAAAATGCTTTTTTGTGTAGATTATTTTTCTTATAGCCGTCCTTGAGTCAACGATTTGCCTGACTCTATGATGAGCAAAGTAATTTGAGGGCTTTTATTCAGTACACGCTCCTATAAATCTGTTGGCCCTTTTATCAGTTCCGCTTTTTGGTCTGCTGTGACTTTTTCTTTTGTGATTTTGATATGAACAAAAGGCATAATCCATCTAATTACTTTTCAATTACACATACAAGGCTGATCCAGTTTGCCTAACTAAGCAAAACCCAACATACTAGCGCAGGCGCGCTCTAATTTACTGATATCAGGAATGATCCCCTGCTCTCCAGCAACATAAACGTGCATTTGATCATACTCTTTAATAAAAGCGTCTACATTTTCAGATATTTCATTAACCGCGATACGACTTAAGCGAGGAATACCCTGTGTTGGCATGCACAAAAAAGGTAGCTGGGCATCCACTCCCGTATTATTTAGAATCAAAATTTGGCTATGGGACAATATTTCAGCAACTGGCTCGCCATTAAGCTGTTCGTAGGACAGCATCGGCACTGAAACCCCCCTCCAATTGAGATTGCCTAGATACCAGTCAGGAATAGTATCGCATACAACTGTCTGGCGCGCTTGTGGTGCCTGGTAAGGAATCATCTCGGCGACACTTACCGTTGGCAATACTAATTTGGCATTAGCCATAGGCACCAGCAAACTAGGAATCTCATCTGTGTTTGCCACACCACTATCATTATTATTAGCAGAGCCCACTACTGGTGCATTCATTATCAACCTCGCATTCGGTAATCTTTGTTCGACATTCTTATAGCTAAAGAGCTCCAGAAGTCATTTCACTTTTGAGATAATGCTTAAAATAACTCGCCAACTGCTTTGGCGACCCAATTTTAGTCACACAGCCCGTTTTCTTTACTGCACAAGGCATTGAATCCGATGTACAGGTGTCTGGCGATTGGACCCAGACTTTGCCACCTCTTTTAGCCATTAAACGCGCGCCTACCATACCGTCATTTCCCATACCTGAAAAAAAGATAACGCCACTTTGGGCACCAAAACAATTGGCTACCATCGCAACCACCTGATCGATTGAAGGACGATACTCCCCTCGCCAAGATTCCTCTCGAATGAATAAAATACCGTCTTCCAACAAGTCTAATTGCTGATGCGAGGGCACCACCGTTACTGTATTCGCGACAATTCTATCGCCATGAGTGGCTATGCGCGCACTGTAGTGGCTACTCCTAGCAATGGTCTTAACCAAGGCTTGGTAATGACCTGCCTCGATATGTTGCGCATAAACAAAAGCAGCACCTAAGTTAGCAGGTATGTTGTCTAAGAATTCCTTAACCGCTTCAGGCCCACCTGTAGATGCCGCTAATACCCAAACAATATTTGCTGATGGCTTAGGATTTCGTTGCAGAGTCAAATGACTAGATGCTCTTAACAATTTTACCTTTACCTGCCGAACCCAAGACTGAAAACTTGCTTCTGGCTCACTATAGGTACTGCCTTCACCAAAAATGACGGGCTGAGTTAAACCAAAAAGCCAGCGCTCAAAGGATAAAGCACTGGTAGTTTGATTCAGACTGAACGTATCAACATCGACCAACCAAATGTCAGTGGCGTCGGAATCATTTTTCTTAAGCCGATCAATATCACCAATTAGCTGGTCAATCAAGCACACAACACTGACTTGAAATCCGCACGCCTCAATCACTTGCCTGAGATGGTGTTGCTGCACCATGGTATGACTGATAATGCCGACTCTGGGAGCATCCATTATTCATGTCGACTTGGGGACACATCGATTAAACTACGAATACCCTCTAACAGCTTTTCTTCCTGATAGGGTTTGCCCATATATAGATTTGCACCCGACTCCAAACCACGCTGACGATGTTTTTCGCCTGTACGTGAGGTAATCATAATGATCGGTAGATTCTGCAACGTACTACTAGAACGCACATTTTTTGCGACCTCAAACCCATCCATACGTGGCATCTCGATATCCAATAAAATGATATCAGGAACATGATCTTGTAACTTTGACATTGCATCGACGCCATCTTTTGCCGTCATCACATCATAACCTTCACGCTCAAGTAAACGCGATGTCACCTTACGTACCGTCACTGAATCATCAACCACCATAACGAGCGGGTTTCTATCTACGATAGTTTCAGCCTGATCCTCAATGCCAATTATAGTAGACAATACCAAACTTCGAGCCAAGCTACTTCGAATTAAGGCGTTGGTATCCAAAATCACAACAACGTGGCCATCACCCATAATAGTGGCGCCAGAAACACCCAATACAGAGCGGAACTGTGGGCCTAGACTTTTAACCACAATCTCGCGACTACCCTGTAAGTTATCAACCTGCACGGCTACCGAATGATCAGCACTTCGAACCAGCAACACAGGCAAAGGTAAGATCTGGCCTTCTAGGCTAGGCGCTGCAGAATGATCTAACAAGGTACCAAGATGGCGTAGCTGATATTTCTGGTTAGCGTACTCGAAAGGATCGTCGGGGTTTGCATAGTAGTGCTCCAGCTCGAAAGGGCTAATGCGTACAATACCCTCGATCGTATTCAATGGTATTGCGTACCGATCCTCGCCCATTGTGATCATCAACGCACGGTTTACGGATACCGTGAAAGGAACCCTTATAGTGAATGCAGTACCTTCACTTGGACGAGATTCTATACCAATACTCCCCCCCATTTGACGGATTTCGCTATTAACCACATCCATGCCGACACCACGGCCCGAAATCTGAGTAATCGTCTCAGCTGTAGAGAAACCTGCATGAAGAATAAACTGGAAAATTTCTTGATCGCTTAACTCGGCATCTGGATTCATCAAGTTACGCTCGATTGCTTTTTCACGAACACGCTTAACGTCTATACCGCGCCCGTCATCCGCAACCAAAATTAAAACATCGCCGCCGTCACGATCAAGCGTAATAACAATACGTCCTATGGCAGGCTTACCTAGTTGTGTGCGTACATTGACATCTTCAAGACCATGGTCAATTGCGTTACGCAGCATATGCTCGAGCGGAGCGACCATTCGCTCCATCATGCTGCGGTCTAGTTCACCTTCGATACTACCCAATTCCAAGCTAACATCCTTATTGAGCTCGGTTGATATTTGCCTAACAATTCTGCGTAGTCTCGGGACAATTCTTGAGAATGGCACCATTCGCGAACGCATTAAACCTTCTTGCAAATCAGTATTAATTCGGGACTGTTGCAACAAAACCGTTTCAGCATCTCGTGTTTTATCAACTAAGGTGCCTTTTAAATCCATCAAGTCGGAAGCGGATTCAATCAATGAGCGAGAAAGCTGCTGAAGCTGAGAATAGCGATCCATTTCTAAAGGGTCGAAGTCTTCCATTTCTGACATTTGTTCTTGACGGATAATTATTTGCGCTTCGGTTTCGATATCGAGTCTTTTTAACTGCTCTTGTAAACGCTGAACCGTTGAACCCATCTCTTCGATAGCAAAGCCCAAGTCCGTGACCTGCTCTTCCATTCGACCCCGGCTAATTGACGTTTCACCCGCCAAATTGACGAGATCTTCCATTAAGGCCGCCGACACTTTTACCATTTCTTGTGGTTGGTTACGTCTTGATGGCGCTGTATTTCCTCCTTGGGAATTAGATGATGGTGACTTAGGCACTTCTTTGAGCGCAGTCAAACCCGACGTTTTTGCTGTAGTAAAAGGCAGAATATTGCTTGCCCGTTTTTCAACTTCAGTAGATCCTTTATCTTCAGAAGGGATACCTGAATCGACCTCCTCTTGATCTTGATCTTGATCTTGATCTTGACCTTGACCTTGATCTTGACCTTGACCTTGATCTTGATCTTGACCTTGATCTTGATCTTGACCTTGATCTTGATCTTGACCTTGATCTTGATCTTGATCTTGATCTTGATCTTGATCTTGATCTTGATCTTGACCTCGACCTTGGTCTTGGTCTTGGTCTTGACCTTGATCAACACCAGAGTTTTCTAGGTCACTGCCTTCAATAGACGCTGGGCTCTCAAGATCATTTATTTGCTCAATTTCTACCAGCTCGCCCTCTACTTGGACGCCCCCCATAAAGTGTTGATTAATCTCACCGACTTGAGAAATAACTTGATCTTGATAATGATGTATCGTGTTAAAAATATCGTCCGCTTGATTACCTTTCGAATTATCAATTAAGTAGGCTTCAAAATTATGGGTAAGATCACCCAGACCTGTTAACCCGGATAAACGTGCCCCACCTTTAAATGTGTGCAAAGCCCGCTGAAGAGCTTGATTACTGTGACTATCTTCTGCACCGTTTTCCCAGTCGTTGATAGTCTCATCCATCTCCTCGATAAGTTCGTGTGCTTCCTCGAGAAAAATCTCTAAAGTCTCTTCGTCTACCTCATCGGGATCTAGCGCCAGTGTTGGCCCACCAAGCACGTCATTCCTTGCGGGCGCAGACTCCTCAATAGATGAGGAATCTGTACTGGCCTCATCAGGCGCTGGCAACTCCTCAGGAACCGGTGGTTGAGCACTTAGCGGCCGTTCGACAGCAGGCATAGAGGATAGCGCATCAAGTAATCCCGTATTTTCCAGCGGCAAGTCCTGGCCTGCTGCAATAGCATCGATAATATTCATTAGCTCACTATGAGCACTTAAAATAATAGCGTAGTTTGATGAATCAGGGGCAATCTGCCCGTCAATCAGAGCCTGAAACACATCCTGTAAAGACTGGCTTAAGTTAGCCATAGGCTTTAAATTTGCGCGTTCTGCACCGTGGCGCAAATTAGCCAACTCGTCTCGCAGTGGTTGCCAATCATCTATCGACGCGGGCGTTTTTTGCCACTCTTCAATCATTAAATCTGCATCTAACAACAGATGCATCTCTTCAGCCATTAACACTTCAAGAACAGCCGGGTCGACTTTCTGTTGCGCCTTATCCGCTTCTTTTTGGCGAATCAAGGGGCCAACCGAACGCTCGCGTAATTCTTCGATACGAGCAAAAAATTGCTCCATTTTAGGAATAACGGGGTAGATCAACCGCTCTATTTGCAACAAAGCTTCTTCTGTATAAGAAACACCGTCTCTTAACAATTGATAAATATCATCGTCTATACTGACCTGATAGCTACGCAGCTCTTTTGCAAACTTTTCAAGTGGCGCCATCAACTCGGCAATAGGTGTTAACTCCGCCATGTGCGCGCTCCCTTTTAAGGTATGCAGTGCACGTTGCATCAAATCACTTGGCGGTTCATATAATGGTTTTAATGAATCCATACGGTCGATATATTCAGTTAAGACCGATAAATGACCTTCTGCCTCTGCCCGAAAAATTTCCCATAGCTGAACATCAATATCTGTACTTTCTGCTGAGAGCCCCTCTTCAATTTCATCGCTAAACGACCCTATTTCTTGTAGAGCCAATAAGGCCTCAAGTATTTCTGGACCACGCTCGTTATGTGATAGTTCATGCCCCCAAACCATTAATTGTTCACATAATTGATGGTGTGGGTTTGGCTGTCGCTTTTCATAAGCGGAAACCATATCAGGAATAAGGTCTATCACTTGTTGCATAAACGCTATGTGGGGATTATCGGGCAAAATTGTACGATCAATCACACGGTTTAAAATATTTTCGACCGACCAAGCCAGCTCACCGATATCAACCGCTTTAACCATACGCCCACTTCCTTTTAAGGTATGGAAGGCGCGTCGAATCTCAGTTAAGGCTTTTTTATTATCATAGTCTGTAAGCCACTGCGGAAAATATTCCGACAACTCCGACTGTATATCTCCAACCTCTTCGACAAAAATAGCCGTTAGCTCGTCATCAATTAAGTCGTCGTCTTCGGGAAATTGCTCATCTGGAAACTTTTGCTTGTGAGATATTTCTTCTTTAACTGTTTCAACGCTACTCGTTTTTTGTTCTGTTTTTTGAGCTGAACCAATAGATTCAACTGAGCCTTTATTGACGCCGAGAAAAATTAAACCTTTTTTGGCTTTATCAAGAATAGCTTCATCGTTTTCCTTAGCCGCAGACATAAACTCTAAATAATAATCAACACTAGCGATAACATCTGCCAAACTATCTAATTGTTGCCATTTAGGTTTTACTTCTAATTCAATAAGCTGTTTTTCAATATAAAATATGCATGCAGATAATATATCTGCCGCATTAGTCAGCGAAAGAGTCACTAAGTTACCGCGCACCTCACGCATATGTTGTGGCACGGATAGAAGCCTTTCAACATCCCACTGGGTTGCGATATAGTCTACAATCCCGTCTTTAGATTTTTCTAGACCATTCCGACACTCATCTAAAACGGCTGATTGCACATCATCCAGATGATAAGTGTTATCCGAACCTGAATATGTATCGGACAATGCCAAATCTAATTTGGTTTCTATCTCAACTAAACCATGAGCAACCTCTAATAGCTGGCCCTCAGTATTAGGCGCTTCCTGACGACGTAAATTAGCAATGGCAATCACACTATTATTCACCATTTGCCTCAGCTCACCCACGCCAAGGATAGCGAGTGTATCATTCACTCGCTGTAAAGCATGTTGGATAAAGTCTAAACTTTCATCTGTTTCTGAATTATGCAAAGTATCATTTAACTTTACTTTAATGAGCAAAAACTCTTCACGAATAGCCCCGGCAGCAGCCTTTAGAGCCGCTGAATCGACCGGTAGTATTTCCGGCTCTGCACTTCTAAACGTTTTTGACAAAGGTGACGGCTGATTGAGTTTATATAACTTTTTAATTTCCTCGATAGCTACGGTATTTGCATCAGAAGAACTGATGTAATAGAGCAAGTTCTTTAATAAATCATCAGAAGTGGCGTCTGTTAACACCTCAGATCCACCTTGCTGTAATTGCCTTAACTCCTCATCAAGATCTCGAAGCAAATTTTTAATCGCTGGCGTAGGCTGTATAACATTTTGATGCAAACCATCGATGACGGCATGAGCAATATCCCACACCGCCGAGCGTTTAGTACCTCGAAGAATTTTCTTAAGTCGATCCGTAACTTTGAGAAGATAAGATAGATTTTCATCAACATTAACCTGATTGATTGCACTAGCGGCGGCATAACGGTACATCTGTCGTAGCTTAGCAATTAAACCCTGCAGCTGACTATGATCTTTTACGAGCTTAGGGCTCGCCCCATCTTGTTGATAAGCATGCGCCAAATCAGGATTAAACAAGGTTGATTCGCTAAGCAGACTTTCTCCACGAACTGAACGAATATCATTAAGCAGGGATAATACTACAGCAGGATAATCTCGCTTGGTTTCTTGTACGCGCTCCAGATAATCGGGCAGTTGTAGAATAGCGCGCATCAATACTTCTAAAGCTTCGCCTTTATCTCTAACTGAATTACCAAACAATGCTTTCGATAACGCTTCCATCTCTTCGGCCAACATGGCCGCACCATGGAAGCCTACCATTTGCAAGCTACCATAAACCTGATGAATCAGCGTTTGACAAAAACGCAATTGGGTAATATCTTGAGGATCAACAGAATAACTCTCAAGCACACGTTGTGCTTCAGACAATGTTTCTCTGATTTCTTTTACAACCCATTCCAGAGCAGTGTACTGGCGGTTATCTGCCATAGCTTTTTTGTCTCACTTAAATAAATCTGAAGTTTAAAAAACGATTTTAAACATAATAGACATTAACCCATCATATAAAAATAACGCATTCTTCCAAGTGACTCCATTCTCTAAAAGAGCCTTTAAACTCAGTTACTCGTCAGTGGCAATCAAAAACGACTGACCTATATTTCTGGCGCTGGTAAAAAGTGTGCCTATTATGTAGCCGCCCCTCAGTTTTTTATCCTTACAAATAAAAAATTAGGCAATTTTTTTATAGGCCTGGACCTCGCTGGAATCAATACGTTGCAATTGATCATGCCGCCACTCTGTCAACTCACCTAAACCGATGACAATAATCCCACCAAGCTTTAGGTGTTTAACGAGCTGTTTTAAAATTTCGCGCCTCCTCCATCGTCGAAAATAAATCAATACATTTTGGCAAAAAATAACATCCATCGGCTGAACAAGCTTATGCTGAAGCTGCGCTATATTAATTTGCGAAAAACAAACTCGCTTTTTTATTTTATCGGCAATCTTATATTTATCCTTTCCTTGCCGAGTAAAATATCTAATTAACTCATTATTCACGAGTAAATTCAAACTACGCCGACAATAAATACCTTGGCGCGCAATTGACAATGCCGGCAAGCTAATATCCGCCGCTGTAACGCCAAAATAAGGTGCGACGCCCGCTGCCTCAAAACAATCATTTGCTATTGCTGCAAGCGCATAAGACTCTTCGCCCGTCGAACAACCCACACTCCACATTTCAAAGCTATCAGTTTTTTGAGCAGGGGCTGATAACTGTCGACTCAACCTCTCCTGTAGAAGCCTTTTAACTAAAGCCAATGACGGACGATGCCGAAAAAAACTTGTTTCCTTTACAACTAAACGGTCAACTAAAACCTGCCACTCGGCAATACCCGCTGTCTCATCATCAACAAAATCAAAATATTGCTGACAATCTTCAAGCCCTAACTCTCTCATGCGCATCGATATTTGCGCTTGCAAAAAAACATGCAGAGTTCGAGCTAACTGAATCCCTGTACGCTTTTCTAACAAACTTTCCCACAAAAAAAACTGCTGCTCGGATAGTACATCAGACTTTTTAAATGACCAAACCATAACGCTAAACAACAGTTCTTTGGAAGAGGTTTAAGGCCTAGATATTACGTAAACTAACTGGCCGATTTGGCATCATCAGGAAACACTACGTCCGACAGATCAAACTCCGAGAGTAAATCATCATCGTCACCCGCGAGCAACTCGAAGAAATCTCCCGCATCATCACTTTCAGTCGCATTCGAAGAACCGCCTACAACCGCGCTTGCATTTAGCATTGGCGGAACGGCTTTTGCTGCCTTTTTCTTCACCGCGGCCATTTCTTGTTGCTCCAGATCCGCCATCATTTCAGCCGGTAAAGTGAAGCCAGCAACCGACTCACGTAGACCCAATGCCATGCTAGCCAGAGTACCGATCGACTCAGCCGTTTCACTGGTACCAGCAGATGTTTGTGAAGTGATTTCTTGAATAACATTCATCGTATTTGAAATATGACCTGCCGAAGACGCTTGTTGACGAGCAGCATTCGAGATGTTCTGGATCAACTCAGCGAGATTAGCCGAAACACCCTCGATTTCTTCTAGCGCCACACCCGCATCTTGTGCGAGACGAGCCCCCCTGACCACTTCAGAAGTCGTTTGCTCCATAGAGATAACGGCTTCGTTAGTATCTGTCTGAATAGCTTTTACGAGAGATTCGATCTGTTTTGTTGCTGCAGCTGAACGTTCCGCAAGCCGCTGCACCTCATCCGCAACCACCGCGAAGCCTCGACCAGCATCACCAGCCATTGACGCCTGAATAGCAGCGTTAAGTGCAAGAATATTGGTTTGGTCCGCAATGTCGTTAATCAAACTTACGATATCACCAATTTCTTGTGATGACTCACCAAGACGCTTAATACGCTTAGATGTATCTTGAATCTGTTCACGAATCGTATCCATACCGTGAATAGTGTTTTGCACCAATTTCGCGCCATTATTTGCAATCGATACCGATTTACCCGCAACTAGTGCAGATTCGGATGCGTTAGCCGATACTTGGTCAATGGTTACGGCCATTTGATTAATGGCGGCAGAAGCGCCGGCAATTTCTTGGGCCTGGTGATCTGACGCCTCCGCAAGATGCAAGGCTGTTTGCTGCGTACCCTGAGCAGCCCGAGATACCTGTACCGCCGTACTATTGATGCGCGATACGAGCTGTCGCAGCTGGTCAATGGTAAAGTTAATAGAGTCTGCAATTGCACCTGTAAAATCTTCCGAGACCGTTGCAGAAATCGTTAAATCGCCATCGGCGAGATCGACTAGCTCATCGAGCAAGCGAAGAATAGCGCCCTGTGCCCTCTGGCCCTCCTCATGCTCTCGATCTGACTCCACCTTCGATATTACACGCAGAGACAAGATCAAGCAAACCACACAAAGAAGTAAAGCAATGGCAGAAAGAATGGGGTGAATTAATCCTGGAAAGCGATCTTTAGAAAAAGCTTTAATGCCGACTGATAAATCGGCCAAAATAAACTGCAAATCTTCAAAGCTCGTGATAATTCTTTGTTGAGCATCACGCGCCAGCAGCATTCTCTCAACAGCCGCGAGTATGTAGGAATCCGCTATTCGAATACCCTTCAGCAAGCCATTCATTTGCTCTAAGCCCGCTCTCACTCCTTGGTTTTTAACAGCTAGTACCTTACGTGCGGCGCTGCCGTTCATGAGGTCATCATGATTTTGCTCGAAGGCAATAAAATTGGCTCTAAAGTTATCAAATCCACGGCGATCTGATTTTTCTTGCCCTATGAATTGATCCAAGTTATCCGTCATTTCACGTAATAAAGTTGATTGACGACTCACTCCAGTCACTTGAGATCTGTCAGCATTAGTCGACGACAATAAAACAATGCTGTTCATCGCAATTTTTTCTGCCATTGCAGAAGCAGAAGCAAGCCTCTCATGAACCGCATTTAATAAGCTGATGGCGTATTCCACTCTAGACAGGACACCGACATTATCTTTAACATTACGCCAAAGATTAATTGACTTATCATACTCCGCTGCAAGCTGCTCCTTCGTAAAGTCATCCGCTAGCTGTAGCTTGCTCAACGTTTTATCCATCTCATCAACTGTTAAAATCAGCGGGTCAATTGCAGTGGAATCACCCGTCACCGCTTTCTTAGAGAAAAACAGTGCGTTTGCAGAAAAGGATTTAAACTCTCTTACATACTGAACATTTTCAAAGTCTGCTCGAGAATCCTGCCATATCCGGTAACTGAAATAGGAGGTCAAAACCAGGAAAAATATC
>JBLHWO010000011.1:0-31819 GCA_047629215.1 Cellvibrionaceae bacterium
CATAGATAAACGCTGGAGTGACTCGTTTATCCGAACGAATACGTTTGTCCGTATTTAGCATTACTTCATCAATCAGCGGCCGATAGTAAGGGCTGTGTATCAGCGCACTGTGAGTATCTGGAAATAGCTCTTTAAATAAGCCATGATCGGTGAGTAGCGAATAGGTCGCAGTAGCGCAACCGTTTAGTAATAGTTTTAGAATTTCATCAAACAAGCGAGCAGGTGGTACGTGAGAGAGCAGGTGAGCTTGCTCCCTGATAGGTGCTTCGGTTGCAGGCTCGATACTAAATCCAAGCTTAGCGGCAAAGCGCACGGCCCTTAGCAAGCGAACGGGATCTTCTGTGTAACGAGTAGTGGGATCGCCAATCATACGTAACTGGCGTTTAGCAATATCGCTCAGGCCGGTTGTGAAATCATAGAGGGCAAAGTCTTTACTTGAGTAGTAGAGTGCATTGGCGGTGAAGTCACGTCTTAATGCATCGCTTTCCATGTCGCCGTAAACGTTGTCTCTTAGTAATTGACCGGTATCGGATTCAACATGCTGGCTTGATTCGCTATTCTGACCTCTGAAGGTGGTAACTTCGATGATTTCTTGGCCAAAGCGGACATGAACGATCTTAAAACGGCGTCCAATAATACGAGAGTTTCGAAATGTCGCTTTAATTTGTTCTGGCGTAGCATTGGTGGCGACATCAAAGTCTTTAGGCGAGCTATCTAGCAATAGGTCTCTAACGCCTCCTCCGACAAGGTAGCCTTCGTATCCTGCTTGATTGAGTCGGTTCATGACTTTGAGTGCGCTGGGGCTGATATTACGCCGAGAAATGTCGTGCTGTTCTCGAGGAGTAATTTGCAGTTTGCCTTTCACTTTGCTAGAAGCGCTAGAGGACTCAGATGAGCTAGAGTGGAATAGTGAAAACAGCCGTTTGATCATGAATTTTGTAGGAGATAGCTAAAACGAGGATTCTATCACGTTATGGCTGGTTTTGTGTCTTGGCTAATGGTCAACATTAAATAATTTCACATAACAAAACGGGAAAGTGCCTTTCGGACTTTCCCGCTATCGTGTCAATGTATTCACAGAGTCATTTATTCTTATAATTGGTCTTCCTTGCTAGTCTCAGCAAATGCTGGATCTCCTCCCTCTTACTCAATTTAAAACATTTTTCTTATTATTATTTATTTTTGTTATGTCTATGTTTATTTTTTATTATTCTTTATTGTTTTTATTATAAAGATACTTATAGCATTCAGTGTGCCACTCTTGATAAAGCTATTGTTATCAGTAACTTATCGCTTTCGGGGCTTTGTTATTACAAATAGAAATAAGCAATTCGTTACTTTAGGTTACATAGGTTGTAACCATTATTCCTGCCGGTAACACTTTCCGTTGGTTTGAGCGCCATATTGTCAAATAGATTACTTTCTTTCTTGAGTAAATTATTTACCCATCCCAATTGAAAGCGTTAATTTACTTCAGCTTTTATTCAGTTCATGTTGATTACACTTGTTCCCACGTTCTGAGTATTGGAGCTAGATTGTCACAACAACGGGGGAAGACCTTATGAAATTGATGTATTATTTAAGTACGGGCCTATTATCTGTCGTCTTACTGTCGGGGGTTAGCGGCGTTCAAGCCAAGCCACAAATAGTCGAGGACCTTGAGAGGCTGTTGCCTCACAATCAGATAAAGCGTCATGTCGAGCACAAAAAAGATAAAGGGCGGCGTTTTTATAATAATGATCATCGACCACATAAGGATAAAAAAGGCCATAAATATGATCGCCATTCTAGCCATGGCAATAGTAAGCATGATGAGGGTCACCACAACGGTAGATATAGCAAATACGGTAAGCACTATAAACATGATCGTCATAATGGTAACCGTTATTATAACGGGTGGGGTAGGGGCCATGAGCGAGATTACATGAACTATCGTCGGCAACATTTATCGGCTGGGTATTGGGGTGAGCACCGCCGTCACGACTACCGCCACAAGCATCACAATGGGCATAATTATTATTATGATCGAGCGGGCTTCTTTTTCCCAGGTTTTGGTCTGATTAAGCATGGCCACCGCCATGGTCGACGCTGCCCAGATTGGCATTTAGAGCCGTTTGTTGCTGGTGTAGTACTGAGCGCGATTTTGAATCACTAGTAAATGAAATGTAAGCTTGATGCAGTCGTCCCTATTACTTTAGGGGCGGCAGTTTTTTCGTTTCGTCTTATTGATATTTTCCTTATATCCTTTAATAAGAAGTTATCTTATAGCGGCTGGTCAAGGGGGATTGATATTAATACAATTTTATTTTTGCTGCGATAGAGTCTATTTTCTTTATTAGTTTCTGCATTATTTTTTTGTGATGTTATCAAAGCGATAAATGTCACTAATGATGATTTCATTCAAGTTGATTTTCAATATCACCTTGCCGACACTTATCTTTCTGAAAGTGTCCTCGCTCGATTCGAATAACTCTGTACTCATTGATGTGGTGGGTGTTGTCTGTGTCATGACTTATGACAGGCGTTTTTTTCGAGGAATACCTAGTTTATGTCGTCGTTCCCATAGGCATTTTCGACTAACGCCTAATTTTTTGGCAAGCTCTGTTTCACTCATGCTGTCTTCGTTTTCTAATACAAAGCGTTGAAAATAATCCTCTAGAGATAGGTCAGAGTCGTTTGTATTTTTTCTGTCAATATCAGAGCGGGTGTTATTAGGGGGTATGTTCTTTTCGAAAGCATTTTCGTGATCTAAATTGTTAAGGTTTATATTTAACGCTAATAAACTTTGATGAATTTGTTCGCTGTCTTCGCACAAAATAACTGCGCGTTGAACCGCATTTTCTAACTCTCTAACATTGCCCGGCCACCGGTAAGCTTTCATTACGTTAATTGCTTCTGAGGTAAGTGACAGCGCGGGTTTGTTATAGGTCTCGCAATAGCGAGCAATAATTGTATTCGCCAATGTAATTATATCTTCTTCGCGATCTCGTAAGGGCGGAATTTGTAATTGAATAACATTAAGGCGAAAGAATAAATCCTCCCGAAATAAACCATCCCGACAGCGCTGGCTAAGGTCTCTATGCGTAGCCGCAATAAGGCGAATATTCACTTTTTGAGTTTTAACAGAGCCAACCGGTCTGACTTCACCTTCTTGCAATACTCGAAGTAATCGTGCTTGGGCTTCCAATGGCAGTTCACCAATTTCATCGAGAAATAATGTGCCACCATCAGCGGCGACGACTAAGCCTTCGCGGTTGGTGTCAGCACCGGTAAATGCGCCTTTTTCATGCCCAAAAAGCTCCGATTCGATCAAGGTATCAGGAATAGCCGCACAGTTAATACAAATTAGTGCATTGTTAGCGCGTTGGCTATTGGTATGTATGGCTTTGGCGGTGAGTTCTTTTCCGGTTCCTGTTTCGCCATTAATCAATACAGTTGCATCAGTTGGCGCGACTTGCTGCATCCGCTTGTAGAGGTCTTGCATGATTTTACTATTGCCAATAATGCCGCTATCTAGGTCATTCTTGGCTGTGGTATCGCTTATGGGCTTGGATTTTTCTTTTATAATACGCTTAACCGTTGCCACCATTTCATCGTGGTCAAAGGGCTTGGCAATGTAGTCAACGGCCCCCATACGCATAGCATCAACGGCTGAGCGTAAACTCGCGTAGCTTGTCATTATCAGAACAGGAGTGTTAGTTGCCAACTTAATTAGATCTGTTCCGGGCTCGCCGGGTAGGCGCAGGTCACTGATAATCAAATCAAAATTATCAAGATTATGCTTGGAGCTAGCTTCTTTAACGGAGCCTGCATCGCGAACGTCGAAGTTGTGACGATCCAGCAGTTTACGTAATGCCATACGAATAATCGCTTCATCTTCGACAATTAAGATTTTATTCATAAGAGAGGATACAGCCTAAGTCAGTTTTTGTTGGCGTTAAATCAAAAGAGGTAATTGTATCGTAAAACGTGTGCCACGGCCTTGGGCAACTGGGCTGGTAACATGAATATTGCCCTGATGCTCTTCAATAATACTAAAGACGACGGCTAATCCTAAGCCGGTGCCTTTGCCTGTCTCTTTGGTGCTAAAGAAAGGCTCCATAATGTGTTTAAGATGCTCCTTTGCTATACCAGTGCCTTCGTCGGTTATGTCTATTTCTACCCGATCTTCTTCGGTGCTGCTAGACAGTGTAACAGAGCAAAACTCGGGGCTGGCATCATTGGCGTTGCCGAGCAAGTTAATAAAGACTTGGATCAAGCGTTGACTATCCCCCAACACTTTCGCCTCAATATTAATATTATTGCTGTATTCAACAGGCTTGCGATCGCGTTGTAGCGATAATAAATGGATAGCCTCGTTGGCGCATTCGCTGATGTTAACCTGATGAAAGTCATCGCTTGAGTGCTTGCCGCTATGAGCAAAGGTAACGAGGGATTGAACAATACGGCTAATACGATCAGTTTGTGAAAGAATGGCGTCTGCTGTTTCGATGCGGCCGTCTTCTTCTTCTTCGTAGCGTAAGTTCTGAGCGAGACAGGCAATACCTGTTACCGGGTTTCCAATTTCATGAGCTACGCCAGCTGCGAGGCGCCCGATGGATGCTAGCCGCGTATTGTGCATTAGCTCCTGTTCCATCAGCTGAATGTTGGTGAAGTCTTCCATTAGGATTACTTGCCCGTCTATAGCTTGATCAGAGTATTTTTGGATGGCGGATTTGTGTAGCCGATACCAGCGAGTATTGCCACTGTGGTCGACGGATTCGCGATTAATGTGTGTTTGCCAGTCATTGACGAAATCGCTAATTAATTTTCTCCATGGTGAAGGCAGGTCACGCAGGTTCGAGCCGGTTATCTCAGCGCCTGTAATGCCAGTAATATCGCTCATGGCATTGTTCCATAGTAAAATCTCATCATCGAGACCGACAGAGCAAATCGCAATCGGTAGTTCCAATAAAGTATTTCGATAATGAATGCGCAGTTGGTTGACGTCGGCGGTTAAGCCCTGCATTTTACTCCCTAGTCGCTCTAGCCGACTTTCCATCAAATTGATATCAACCACTTCAGTCTCAGACGGTGCGCGATAAGGAAAATGCCTTTCGATAATGTCGGAGGCTAAGGTGTGGCCTAATAAGCCCGATAAATTAGTGCGAATGCGCGTTCTTAATCGACGTAAGGCATAAGGTCGAGTTTCATCTTCGGATAACTCTAAAAAATGTAAGGCTCGGTTCACTTCTTTTTCAGCCGCGCTATCACCGATGCTGATAGCCAATTTATGTTTAAAACCTTTTGCTGACGTGACATCAAGAGTACGCCTAAAAGGATGGCTTAATTCATCAACAGCGCACACTTCCGCATGATAGCGTTCTTCATCTCCCATTGGCGTTAAATAAGAAACTAAGGAAAACATAGCTATATTAATGCCAATAGAAATTAGAGTGATGGTTTCCCATGCTGGGATGCCCGTTTCAAATGGCTTGGCAAGGAAGGGCAGCGGTAAACTATCCCAAGCAAATAAAACAGGTAAGGCGAGTCCGATCAGCCAGACCGACGAACCTGAGATAATGCCTGCAAAAAAACCAAAACGATTAGCGCGAGGCCAATAACTAATTGCAACTACGCCGGGTACAAATTGTAATGCTTGTACAAATGCAAGTAAGGCTAGATCCATTAATGAGTAGCGGTTATCGAGCCAAAGATAGAGTAGGTAACTCGTAAAGGTGATGCCAATAATTAGTACGCGGCGCAACCAGCGTAACTGAGCATAAATATCCTTTTGTGTTTGTAAGCGTAATAGTGGCAGTAACCATTGATTGAGTACCATGGTCGCTAAAGATAGGATTGAAACAACCAGTGCACCTGATGCTGCTGATAAACCGCCCACCCAAGCAATCATGGTAATGATTGGTGCATTAGAAAACTGTGGCACACCTAAAGTGAAGTAAGAAATAGGGATGGGAACCTTTAACTCAAAGCCTGCCCATAGTATTGGAAATACGGGCAGCGCCATTAGCAATAAAAATAAAGGGAAGGCCCATGTCATCATGCGCGCAACCTCGTTAATGGATCGATCCATTTGACTCATATGAAAAATGTGAGGCATGAGTACGCCAGTGGCAATAAAAACCAGCAGTAAAGTATGTGATGAGGAGTCTTGCGTCGGTGAATGTAGCCGAACAAGATATTCGCCATTATCGATTAGCCATTGATCTAAACCGGCAAAGCCGCCAAAGACACCATAGATTGCATATAGGCCAACGGTCATTAATGCCACCACTTTGACAACGGATTCAAATGCCATGGTGGTGACTAATGACTTATATTGACTATAACCTGCGCCAAAAATCATACAAAAGGCAGTAATTAGTAAACAATAAAATAAAGCAAAGGTATCGCGTTGTTGATTCCAGCCACTATTCTCTTCGGGTTTTTCTGGTAATTCTTGAGTCAACAAAAGTGAGGTGTCGGCGACAGCCTGAATCTGCAAAACTAATAGTGGGATAATAGATAGAAAAATAAATAAGGTTGCCAAACTACCGGCTAATTGGCTGTTATATCGAAATACTAATAAGTCGGCAATAGAGCGTAATTGAAATCGTTGACAAAGTTCAGCAAGCGGCGCTTGGATAATGGGCGAAAACAGAAAAAACGCTCCGGTTCCCATATAATACGCCAGTGCCCCATAGCTAAACTGATAGGCGAGATCAATCACGCCATAAAATGACCAAGCACTAAAAAATATACCTAATGAAAGTACATAGGTAAGAGGGTGGTTGGTGATTTTTTTAGAGATCCAGCCATTATTGGCGGCGTAGGCAATGACAAATAACACTACTAAATAAGTAATGCCGAGCAATGCTATATGAGTGAGATCAAATGTCATTTAAGTTATTTTATTATACTTCTGAAGCAGATAAGCACCTACAACAATCATCATCCAAACTATAAAGGGTTTATACCAAGAGCCGGTGGGAGAAATGATCCAATTAAATAGCGTTGGCGCAAAAATATAGCCAATCAATAGGGTGAAAAATAAAATTTTTTGGTTGTTCATATTGTGGTTTGAGCTTGATAGGGTGTGAGCGATAGATACTGGTCAATGCCATACTGATATTACGCATCTGTCAATGACGGTGCAACTGCAGAATGTGTTGGTACTCGACTTCTCTGCCATGCTTGTATTGCCCATTTTAGTAGCGTCTTGCAATCCCTTTTTTCTAAATCCTCAAGAGGCGGAGAGTGATTTAAGAACTGAAGCGCTGCAATTAAATTAGCGGCTGCTTTATTATCATCAATAGGCGGCGCTTTCGTTTGTTTACTTAGCTTGTCACCGTCCTCCCCTAATGCCAGTGGCGTATGGCCATATTCAGGTATCGTTTTCACAGTATTTCTTATTTGGTTGAGCATCAATAAAATATAGCGCTGTCGGCTGGTGGAGTCGATCAAGTCATGGCCGCGAACAATATGGCTAATGTTTTGATAATGGTCATCGACGGCAACCGCTAGCTGATAAGCAAAAAAACCATCTTTGCGTCTAATAATCATATCGCCGATGGCTGAGAGCGGAAATTGCTGTTGTCCTAGAAACAGGTCTTCAAACTGTTCAGCTTGTGATTGTTTGACTGTAGGTAATTGGTCCGTCTTAAGCCTTATGGCGCATGTTGCGGTTAACGGTGGCTGTGAGTGTTCACAGTGTCCATCATAAGGGCCAGCAAGACCAATAATTCGTTGGCGCGAACAGTTGCAGCGATAGATACCGCAATAGTTTGTCCCTAGTTGTTCTAGTGCCGATTGATACGCGCCTATACGTTGGCTCTGATATAGAATACTTTGATCCCAAAATAGGTGATGAGCGTCTAAGGACTTAATAATACTGTCAGCTGCACCCACTTCTTCTCTAGGTGGGTCTAAGTCTTCCATTCTGACCAGCCACTCACCATTGTGGCTTCGAGCATCTAAATAGCTGGCTAGAGCTCCTACGAGTGAGCCAAAGTGGAGTTTGCCGCTTGGGGAAGGTGCAAAACGACCTATATAGTGTGATCTTGAGAGGTTTTTTTCAGCTGCAGTCACGCTAAGTGATCACTGTTGCCATCGATATGGCGGGTGTATATTCTAGGGTAGATCAGATCAGAAAATGGTGGTAAGGGCTTGTCGAAAATCATTAAGGTAAGCCCTCGTTGCTCTTTCGTCTAACTCTTTTTAATAAACAATTATTTAAGGAGGCTCAGGTTAAGCCTGGCTTGAATTTTTATTAGATAGAATGATCGTATTTGAGACGATAATTGAAGGTATTGGCGAGTTATTGGCGAAATTGTGAATAGTTACCGCTCACGCGAGTTACCTACGTCCTTGTAGGTAACGAAAAATACGGTTTTTTTGCCTATATAGATATAGGTTAGGGGCGTGAGCAGGAGGCGGCAAGCTTTAGTCATCAAAAAACAAGTCATGACTTAATCTGAGGTTCCTTAATTGCCAACCTGCTTTTCTTTAATTTCAGCGAGGGTTTTACAGTCCACGCACTGAGTAGCGGTAGGCCGTGCTTCAAGTCGACGGATGCCGATCTCAACGCCACAGGCTTCACAAAACCCATAGTCGTCCGCATCTATTTGCTCTACCGTTTTATCAATTTTTTTGATCAGTTTACGTTCGCGGTCGCGGGTGCGTAACTCTAGGCTGAACTCTTCTTCTTGGCTAGCTCGGTCTGAAGGGTCAGGGAAGTTAGCTGCTTCGTCGCGCATGTGGCTCATGGTGCGATCAACTTCTTCCATTAACTCGGTTTTCCATGCTTTTAACAGGCCTTTGAAATGCTCGCGTTGTGCGGCATTCATATATTCCTCACCCTTTTTTTCTTTGTAGGGTTCGAAACCGTGTAGTGTCAGCGTTGCAGTGCTATTTGGCATATGCCGTTTCTCTCTATGTTTGCTATTTACTGTTCCCCAAGTACTAATTTCTAAGTACTAATTTACAGGTGCTAATTTCTAGGTACTTTCTTAAGCTTTAATTCGGACGTGAATTTGCTTATTACACTGACCATGGATCATAAAAACAGACGGTAATAAAATCAGCAAACCTCAACCGGCTGGCAAAATTACCAGATACTTACCTGCTATACCAGCAGTTTATGCTAAAAGCCAGTGGCTTATTATGGTGTCTAATAGACGGAAAACAATGTTTATACGAGAATAAATTGTTCTGATCAGGACATTATAGTAGCCACTATTTGGCATAATAGGGCATATCTATTAGGTTTTTTACTATGAAATACGACTCCCCATTGCAGTCTGCCATTTTATTGCGTCGCTATAAACGTTTTTTAGCTGATATAGCCTTACCTAATGGAAGGCAGGTCACTATTCATTGCCCCAATACTGGCTCTATGAAGAACTGTGCAATTGAGGGCAGCCCCTGCTGGTATTCCATATCTGATAATCCAAAGCGAAAATACCCTTATACTTGGGAGTTGGCCACTACACCCGGAGAACACTTGGCCGGCATTAATACAGGGCTCGCTAATAAGTTGGTAAAGGAAGCCATTGAAAACGGCGTTATTCATGAACTTGCCAATTATGAAGAGTTGAAAGCTGAGGTGAAATACGGTGAGGAAAACAGTCGGATCGACTTTTTGTTGTCTTCGCCCTTGCCTTCTTCCTCTTCGCAAGCTAGACCAAAGTGCTATGTGGAAGTGAAAAACGTCACCTTGCATCTAGATAGCGGCCAGGGTTTATTTCCCGATGCGGTAAGTCAACGCGGTACCAAACACTTAAGAGAATTGATGGCAATGGTTGAGCAGGGCAATCGAGCTGTGCTGGTTTTTTGTGTGCAGCATTCAGGTATTGAACATGTATCTCCAGCCGATCAAATTGATCCTGTATACGGAAATACACTGAGGCAAGCGATTAAAAAAGGCGTGGAAGTGATAGCCTACAAGGCACACTTTTCATTACAGGGAGCGTCACACGAGATCACCTTAGTGGACGCTATTCCCGTCATTATATAAGGAACTTCTGATTTAAGTCGGGGCTATATAGTGTGCTGGCTTTTTTAAGTACGAAAAAAAATCATGAGGTAATGTTGGGTCTAATAAGCCTCGTTGGGGTGTCTAGATGGCCCTCTGATTGGCCACGCTGTGTGCCCCTTGTCATCAATAAATAGACGGCTGTAAGAGTTTCGATGCTGGGCTTATTCGTTCTTTGATACTGGTCTGAGGCGATTGTTCGGGGGTTGTAGTCATTTTGGTTCTCACAGAATTTAGATCGACATAGGCCATGCAGGAGTAAAAATCTGTGCTAAAAGTGTCCAGTATAACCGTCTTCTTGATTGGCTTGATGGGCAATGGGATCGTTTAAGCGCTTTATAAGCCAGCTTAAACTACTGAGTCGTTTGCGATACACCGGAATACAGTCGTAACAGCCTGTATATCAGCGCGGTGTAATAGCTCTCCCGATCGCCACTGTTGAACCAGGCTTAGCCTCTAAAATAAAGCGGTCTAGCGAGTGATCACTTCGGTATTGCTGAGCTTCTGTCTCTTTCGGGCAGGGGTTTATGACGATGTGAAGGTGATCGGATCTCATGGCCTAGGCGCAAATTTCGAGGCTAAAAATAGATGAAAGAATGCGAATGCGGTCTTCAATCCATTGTTGTTTAATAGTGGTCGATGTTCATAGCTTTTACCGTTAACGTGCTCTTTACCACAAAGGTAGGTGCGACGAACGCAGCGTGAGACCACATGGTAATAGGGCATGTCTTGGACTGAAATGAGTTTCTTTCAGGGGCGTGTCATCGTAATTCCTTTTTCGATTGTGTGGTTGCTACCCTAAAGTGGAGTTGCTGTATTGTTAATTTTTTAAGTGTGTCTCTCAATTCCCCCTCAATTCCCCGAATTAGCGTCGGATTGAAGGCCTTGTCTACGATAAAAATTTTGGAAATAACATGAGGTCGCCGATACAATTGCTAATTTTCGGACGACATTAACAGGGGTTAATAGGAAAATTGTTAATCGTGAGGATAATCCGCATGTCAATCGTTATTCAGATGATGAATCTAATATTAAAGGAGAAGGCATACCTCCCTTATGAATCCTTGGGTAATTTAAATGAACTTAATAATTTTTATCTACACTAACGAAAATTATTGGTTAAAAAATCGAGGCGTATTACGAATTAAATGGATAGCTCAGGTGTTAATCGAGGTGGTGTAAACACCTCACTTAAGCAGTCCATGCAAGTGCACCGTTTGGTCAGTTCAAAAAAAGTGGAGCAATACCAAGCTAAAGACGCTGATGTAGCATCCTTGCCGCCATTCTTAAGGCACGTTTCTACCATTTGGAAGTCACTCGGTGATACTCGTGCATTGGCGAAGTTAAGCGATTTAACAAATATTAGAGTTTCGCTGCAGCACATTCACGATCATTTTTCCTCTGACCAAAACCCTCTTGTCCAACGCTATAGCAATAACGATGCGTACGAGGGATTCTTGGATAGAATAAAGCCGGGTGGGCGATTTGATCGCGACTTGCAAGAAGATAAGTATGATTACAATCCTAATGCACGACGTAATACCATGAAGCAAACCGTGCACTTTTTTATTGAGCTGGATAAGACCAGCAAAGTTGATCCGGAGCGAGCTTTAGCCACGATTGGTTTTTTTCCTTCGCCGTTTGAAGCCGATTATCAATGTGCGGGAGGAATGGGGTCAAGGTTATTGCAAGCCAGAAGTATGCTGTTGAATATTTCTGATAAGGTTTTGTTAGGGCCTTACCAATCTATTAAAGACCATTTGCATTCTCAACTAAAAGGGATTGTGAGTGAAGGCGATGAAACTCATATTCCCCAAGCGCTGGATGCGTTATTTGGCGTGCCTATAGAAGTGATAGAAAAAGCAGATCCACAATTCTCTGTTCCGTTTCCAAAAATATCGTCACCCAATATCTGGCAAAGTTATCGGCAAAGTTTGCAAATGGGGATAGAGGTCGCTGCCCTCATTAAAGCGCAGGCAAGGCAGGCCGTTATGGCTAGAATGGAGGATGGTAGTGAGACGTCATCGGTTTCGATAACGAATTCAAGTGCAAAGATGTATCTTGAGCCTTGGGGTCTCTCCATGGAGGAATTATACCGTACTGATTTAGGCTTATATGATGAGATGTTTTTACCTAACAAACGAGAGGGTGAGAATAATGCCCAATTTTCTGAGCGTTTAAGCGATGTTTTGGCATTGCTCATGTCGCAAAGGCTTAATCAGTCTTTATTTGATCAAGACCGATCAAAGTATATTCCTTGGCTTTCGCTGCAACCGGTAGATTTAACCACGATCCCCGATGCTAATGACTTATTGCGCGATAGCGGCCGTCAATGGATGACCGCACAGATTAACCGCGGGCTAACAGAAGCGAGTGAACCGCCAGAATTGGAAGTCGCACTTAATGCCTTGCTAATTATGGGGGAGCGGACAAACTATAATTACCCCGCGATGACGTTAAAAGTGTTGCATGAGTTAGGTGGCGAAGGTGCAACAGGTATTCAACACGGCCTTGCACGTTTGGGTCAGTTTAAGCACAAGATCCCCCACTGCGCGCATTTTGCGAATCGTATACAAGCAGTGTCTCAGCATCATCTTCAAGGGAGCTACCAAGAGTATGGTGACTTTTTGGCGGGCCATTCATCAGCGCCGCTACTGGTCATGTTAAAAGGGGGTGCCTCCAGGGAGGAGTTGTGTCAGTCGATTACACTGAGTCAAACTCGTCGCTTAAATGAGATTGATGAGCATGGTAATACCCCATTATTTACTGCGACCGTAATGAGAGAGGTGGAGGTTGTCGGCGCTCTTGTCGACCAAGCCGGAACAATGCTAAATCATCGGGGATTTTATGGGCGAACTGCCGTTTTTGTTGCAGCAGAGAGTGGCTATAATGATGTTCTTCAGATTTTAGCCCATAAGCACTCTGTGAACATCAACCAAATAGATTGTTATGGAAGAACACCATTGATAATTGCGGCTGAAAAGGGAAATACTCAAGCAATGGCCATTCTCATCAATACGGGTAGATGTTCGCTTGATGCTTTTGATCAAGCGGGTCGAACAGCCTTAACGAGCGCCGTAGAGTATGGACACGAGGCCGCAGTAGAACTTTTATTGAGCCAGCCCTTAATCGCTGTTGACCATATTGATGGGGGTCATCGAACCCCCTTATTGTTGGCTGCTAGTATGGGCTATAGAGATATTGTGTCACGCCTCCTGCAATATAGTACAGATGAAATAAATATCGCGGATAGAGGTGGGTATACCGCATTATTAATTGCCTCTGAGCGCGGTGATTATGCCATGGTAAATGCCTTTTTGGCATGCTCAAACCTTAATTTGAACAAGGCAGACAGCGATGGCCATACACCACTAATGGTTGCTGCAGAAAATGGGCAAGCAGATGTGGTTGAGGCTTTACTTTATCATCAAACTCACAGGGGACAAGAAGCACTAAAAGTAAATGCTGTTAATGAGTATGGTTTTACGGCACTTCATTCTGCAGCCTCAAAAGACCGTGCAGGTGTTGTAGGGCTGTTAGCAAACAATGCTGAGATTGATATAAACAGTGCCGATAATGGCGGTGAGACAGCCCTGTATTGGGCGGCAGAGAACAATAATCGTGCAGTGATTGCGATACTCGCTGAGCACCCTCGGATTGACGTAAACAAAGCCAATGAGGTGAATATGACACCTCTATGGGTTGCAGCAAGCAATGGTCATTTTGAGTGTGTGCAGAGATTATTGGAGAGCGGTGCAGATAAGCATATCAGTGATAAATCTCTTTATTATATGTCCCCAGCGCAAATCGCCAAGCTTAATCTGCATTATCAAGTCGCAAATTTAATAGCAAGTTACAGCCACCCCCTTCCTCAGGTCGGCGCTCCTAGACTCGATCGTAATATAAACCCAGATGCCCCTCCTCGCGATCAAGGTGATAGTGCCGCGCCCCCGCCAGGCCCTGGCTTTGGACGCTAAGGTTGATGCCCTCATTTGTAAACGTCAATTACAACTTTTTTATTATTTATGTAAACAGATTCAAGCGTGGGTTAAATGCGCTAGCTGCGCTTCCGCAAAAAAAGAAGAGTCTCAATGTGCGGGCGATTTAAGAGGGCGATTACTGCAAGTTAGGAATTTGCTATTTGATATGCCCGATCAGTTACTGAAGAATGCCTACCAGTCCATTAAAAGGAATGCGCAATATCAGCTAGCTAAAAATGTGAGCGGGTGCAACTAGCTACATATTCAGCAAGTCTTATATGTTTTGTTTGGTATGCCCGACGAAATTGTCCAACAGGTTGACCCTCATTACATTGCCCCTATGTCAGAGATGTCGGCTCGTCACGTCTGGCCAAGCTATAAAAAAACACCAAGGCTGAGTGTTGAAACTAGTGGAGCAATTAAGGCGCAAGCACAGCAAACAGTGATGATTAACACGAAGGATGGTAAAGAAATTCCCTCTACATCGGGGAGTCAAGCAAGTGTTGCGATGTACCTAAAACCTTGGGCTGTTAATCGCATGGATTCATATGATTATGATCGGGGGTTATATAATGATTTGTTCATGCCAATAAAAAAATAGCCGAGACGGACGACGATTTTTCAAAACGCTTAGTACTTGAGGTAACGAAAATGATGTCGGATAAATTTAACCAAATCTATCTGGGCCACCTGGAAAAAACAACCGAAATTTAATCCCTCCGACCCCGATATTTCCGTGGACATGGCGGCTGCGGTGGGATAATTCCCTTTCAAAAAAGTGCTGACAATCATTCGAACTTTTATCTATTTCTTGACACTAAAATGAGCTGTTAACTAAGTCAAAGAGTAGAAATGAAAAAAATCTCAACTCCTCCCTCAACGGCATCTACCATACCACTTGAGCGCCCACCTAGCGGTGCTTTTGGAAATGCATCTAAGGTTCATAATGTTGCAAATCATCTTGGTAACAGCTTGTTGGCGGACGCCCCCGAATCAGGGCCGAGTATGCAACTATCTGTCTCAGAGGTTCCCAGAGTTACGCAGCCGCAGCGCTCTGCGCATGGTGACGATATCCAGACTTTTCCTCGTGGTATGGTGCTTTACCGAGGTGATAATAGCTTCAACCCAAACGGCCCGCACCCCTATAGAGCTCAGTTTTACACTGAATACCCAGAAGTGGCGAGGGAAGAATACGCACACGGACATTTAGTTCTCGAAATGCATACAAACCGAGACCTCAATTTGATCCGGCTGGACCAGAATCCCGAGGGCTTATTGGATTGGTTAGGTGCTGAAAACAGTTTGCCTCAAGAAGACAGAGATATCATACACATAAACTTTGGTTGCCCTCGACTAGGTTCAGACAGCACGAACACTAGCGAGATCAAAAGAAATCGCTTATCTCAGGGAGAGAAAGATCGAAAAATGGTCGAGCTTATTCAAGCTTATGCCCAAGCGACCAAGCAGGATATTCATGGTTATTACAATGGCGTCATGAATAAAGTGGAAACACGAACAGAAAAAGCCAAAGAGGCCAAACCATCTCTCTTTCATGCTGAATTTGTCGTGTGTGACCCTGCTCATATTGATGCACCAAGACTTTTGGGGAGTTATACCTCAGAAGAAATATATAATGCGCATACTCATGACAAAATGGTTCGCATGGGGCAAGAACTTGCAGAACAGCGACGACAAAAGCGACGACGACCTAATATAGACCCCCCAGCTCAGCCAAGGTTTCATAGTCTTGACTCGTCCAGCAGTGAAAACTCGGATACGCAAAAAAAGTATGAACCCAGCGGGCTCTTTGCGACTACGTTCAAACCGGCACACAATTCAGACGGCGCTGACGCCAAATCGAAGTTCTTAGGGCCTAAGGACTTCTTGCCTTCAGACTTATCTAGAGCCATTGCTGCCTCGCGTGCAGTCAAAGTCGCGCAACTTTCTACCACCGAGGCCCAGCAAGCTAGGCTGCCCGAAGGGCATCACTGGCATAACCCATCAGCCGATGGTAACTGTTTATTTCATGCCTTGGCTAGAGCCTTCCCTGAACTCGGCAATCACGAAGAAATTAGACAAACCTTGGCGGTGGCAGCCGAAACCACGGAAGGTTTTGATGAAGAGTATCAGCAAGAGTTTGTCGAGGCGCTTAGTCAGGCAGGTGAGTATACCGGACTCGCTGACAGCGCCATTCAATTTGCCTCCATCGCGTTTAATCTCAATATAACGGCTATCGTTGAAGACGGCACTGATCGTCACTTTGGTCCAGGAAATGCGGACGCCGCCACTCGCCCCATGACATTGGCCAGAAGCCAAGATCATTTTTTCTTAATGGAGCTCGATCAGGAGGGGCAGGAGCTTGCGCCGCCACAAGCCCAGCAAGGCTCGGTACAGAAAGACCCGGCGAGAAGAGAGGCGCGAGATGCCGGTATGAGGGGTTTTTTCGACAAAAGCCCATCAACAGGTACATCGAGGGGTGTTGAGAGTTTATTTCCCTCGTTAAATAAAGGCTCGAAATTTAGTCTGAAACCTAAGGTACAAAAAAATTCTTCGAGGGGGGGCTGATGATTTATTTCTGACCCCGTCTAATAAAGGATCGACATTTACATTGGAAACCAAGGGTTTCCCTTCTAATCAGCTTGGTTTGTCTAATGTACAACAAACGCCAAAAAATATACGCTTTACTGGTGCCTTCCGAAGCCCTTCCAGTATACATCGGCCTGAGCCACGTTACGCTAGCCAAGGTGCTGAGTTGCCTCAAACCCTGAGTTCGGATAGCGAAGAAAAATATTTAGGAACTCCCCCCAGAACCCCTGATGCATAATTGAGCCGAGCGATGACTTAACTTAAAGGGCTGAGGTGCTAGAGCCACCCCTTCCAAAATCATCATAGGGTACTGTAAACGCTGACAGGCATGGACGGTGACTGTTGCCAGGGGGATAGTCTTTTGGCGTGTGGCTTTTTGTGTGGACATCGCGACATCGAGGACAGGCCACGGTTTAATTCAAGCCTAGCTAATCACTAGGCTTTTTTATTTTAGCCGCTTTTTTTGTTTAGATCGTTAACATCAAACATGTAGCGAGCCATTTTCATGTCGTAATTTTTACCCAATTATCGGTCGTATGATTTAGCGATTTCACGACCGTTTTGCCACACCCCCATCATAACCCAATATCGTTTTCCCAAATTAAAAGCCTAATTTTTACTAATCTGCATCATAAAAACATCCAAACTCCTATTGTAATTTTTGAAAATACTTACGCTATTGGGGATTTGATAAATGTTGTTTCTTTACGTTTTAAGCGACTCACTGCTTGATTAACTCTTCGTGGGAACGCCAATGTGGCGGTGGTTAGACTAAAGCGTTATTAACATGAGAGATCGTTACGTTTTGTTTAGTCTCTCGGCAGGCGTCAATTAAACTGCTATAACACAAGTTCCTGCACAACCTTAAATTACTCTGTGAAGATCTTATGACAAGTTCGATTGTGGCGCTATCAAAGGTGTTAATGCCAAGCCTGACAGTCTCTAACCCATTGCTGATGTAGCACTCTAAACCATCTCATTGAGCGGTTTAATATCGGCAGAGTAGGTGATCCGACGTTTGATATCTTTATTCACATTCATTGATAAATAATACAATAAGTCGCGCTGGCCGAACAATATCAGGTTATGCTTTTTTGGAAACTGCTCAAACAGTAATTGTAGTTTTCTCAGCACTTGCATCTCTAATAAATGAGAAAAAGAAAAGGACCGGGCCGCTAAAAAGACTTAAAAATTTTAAGCGCAATCACACCCAATATGGCGTGAGCTGATTATTTTCGTTTGGGTTCAAGTTAAGGTCAACAGATTAAGCTAAATGAGTAGTCTGTTTTGATTTTCGCTGTTTGTAATCTACAGAGGAGATATGCCGATGAGCATCAGCATAGAAAGAGCATGTCCTTTTAGTGTTATTACATATTTTCCAGTATCTCGCGTCAAATTCCGTCGAGTTTTGTAGCCAGGTCTCAGGCTCAATAGTGAATCGTTTCAATATTGTCGGTAAATGATTGGGGTTTTTGGAAATGATAATAAGTGCAGCAATACGGTCCGTCATTTTGTTACACCTACAGTCAGTGGTCGAAATGGCTAAGCCTTAATTACCATCACCGAGCATTCTGCATGACTAACTACTTTTGTAGCACAAGAGCCAAGAAAAAACTCGCTGGCAGACCTGTTGTGCGAAGGAATAATGATGAGATCTGCTTTTGTTTTTTTAGCTTGATGAAGAACCTGCTCTGATGGGTTTCCTTCAGTAACAATAGCGTAGGTATTGATGTCATCGGGAAAGGTTTCTGAGACGTATTTTTTGAGATGCTCAGAGACTTTATTAAGTGCGTCTTGCATTGCATTTTCTGGAAAGAAGGACGCCACAAGTGGCATGCCGAACCCAGGAAAGACCGTAAGCACATGAATTTCAGCGCCATGTTTGCGCGCCTGGTCGATAGCAATTTCAACTGCTTTCTCTGCTAACGCGGTTTCTTCCAGGTCGATTGGGATTAGTATTTTTTTAAACATGCTGTACTCCTTTCATTCGCTGTGTATTGCCGGCTCAAGAGACAGCCAGGGCCAGTATCATTTTTAAACCGCAGAGTTTGCGGACTCAGTTTTGCCTTTAATGCCGTGAGGCGAGTCTATATAGTGTAACAAATGCAAGCAAGATAAGTATGGGGATAAAGATTAATTGTTTAGGTATAGCACGTATTAACATCTCCTATCTTGCTCAACTTAATACAAAATACTGGTTGCGGGTAATCGATAAGAAGGGGGCGTCGTTCGCAATCACCAGAGACTCATAATGATGCGGGTAGATATTATGGAAATTGCACACCCAATTAAACGCCTGCCCGGCGACGGCAGCCTAGTCGATCATGGGATTGTGTATTCGATAAGTCAATCACAAATCATTATGGATCGGTTTTTGAGCGAAATCTCTTGGCGAAGCGATACAGCATTTATTCCTGATAGTAATAATCGTACTTGGCCAGTAGTTTGCGCATAAATTCCCAAGCTTCGTTATAGGTCAGGCCGCTGTCTTCAGGGATGATGATCTTGATATAGAGTTGCTCGCCGTATTCGCGCTTAAGGATTGTCAGGCGACGCTCAACCTCGGCTAGGCTGAGCCTGCTAAACCCTGCATCGCCGGGTTGGCGGTAACGAATTATGATGCCAGAATCATTCTTGACGTAGTACACCTGAGCGATGTGTTTGCCTTTCGCGCTGCGCGCCGGTTTGATCAATTCCTCGTACTGAGATTTGATCAATTCATATTCACTTGTCAGGGTAAGCAGTTGCTGATTAGAGGCGGTGGTTTCCTGTGACAGCTGGGACTTCTCCGTGGAAAGCTGGCTGATGGTTTGTTGTTGTTGGTTACTCGACTCAGATAGTTCGGAAATCTGGAGGCGCGCGCTGTCGAGTTGCGCACGCGCATCGTCACTGGCCTGTTGCCGTTGCGCCAATAACTGATGTAATTGTGTTATCTGTTGCGCCAACTCATTGGAGCGTGCAGTGTTTGCATTGACTTCTTGGTTGGCGGCATCGAGTTCGACCTGGGCTAGCTGCAGTGACGATTGTAAATCGAGATTTTCCTGCTCCAGCGACATGATGCTCGATTCCCGTTCGCCGAGCGACAATTGAGCATTGCCCAGTAGTTCAGCCTTCTTCATCAGGCGCAGACGCAGAATGGAATTGCCTTGTTCGGCATTAGCGAGGAGCTCTTCCAGTGTGGCGTTCTCCAACGAAGTAGATTCAATCATTTGCACAGAGATGAGCTCGGCGGCAACGCTTTCTTGTAACTCTGCAACCAGTTGCCAGTTGCGCACCACCAACATGCTGGTAGCCATCAGAAAGATCAGGGTGATCACCATCATCACATCGGTGAAGGCGGGCCAGAAGCTGTTCTCCCCCCCCATGCCTAAATGGCTACTCCCGATCTGGCCGAAACCGTTGTTCATAATTGCTTGTCGTTACCGTCTGGCGTAAGGCGGAAGCCTTCGCGTAAAATTTGCCGTATTTGTACCATATCATCGGCAAAACGGTCGGCCTGCTGCTGGTTATTGGCGATTGTCTGCTGCAATAAGACTGCAGTATCGTGGTAGGTTTCTTGGGTTTGCTTGAGTTTGTCGGCGGCGAGATTTACGGATTTGATCAGGTCACTCATATCATGCACGATGTCATCATCCCTCTTTGCGTAACGCGGCATCAGATAGATCGAGGTCAGTTGTTCAATGCCGCTCAGGCAATGGGTTTGGACATCACCGAGACGGGTATAAAAATAGCCAAATATACCGTAGGACACGATCGCAGTGATGGTAGTAGACAACGCAGTCGACATGCCGTGGATAACCAGACCCATACCACCGAGACTTGCGCCCGCTGAGTCTATAAGGTCCGAGGCACCGATCAGCGCGATCGACAGTGACACAATAGTACCGAAAACACCCGTAAGAATAAGGATGTTGTTAATAAAACGGATCAGGCCAAATTGCGTCGTCTCATCGGCATTAAGCATGGCCGCCAGCGCACTGTGATTTATTTCAGCATTCGCACTGTGAATGGTACGCATGGTGCCATGACGTTGTGCGATGATGGAATCGACGGGCACGCCTTGGAAAAAATCTGGATTGGTCGCCTCGACATTGTTGATGAAGGTGGCGATACAAGCCTCTTCTCGACGGTAACGCAGCAAGTGGAGCAAAATGCTGCCGATGCCGAGCAGAAACAAAGTTATGATGGCACCGTTGATGATCAGTCCGGTACTGGTGAGCTGGTTCTCGGCGTAAAACGGGTAGATAGAGTCAAAGTTGAATGCCATCAGTGCGATGATAACCGCGATCACAACAGCAAACTGAGTCAGGATTTTGGCGCTGAGGTTGGTAAGCAAACGCTTCATATCCATCGCGTGGGTCTCTGTTTAAAAGTGAGTCTCAATAACCGAGTGGGCTATGCAGCTATTTGATAATATTTCTCGCTAAAAGTCAAAATACTGTACATCGATTACCTCCCCCGAGCCTGCGATGCCAAACTGGAGCTATAGAAGCGCGCGCGAAGTTGAACATGGGGGGGCAAGTCTTGCCTTTACAGAAAAAGCAAAAAATGGGGGCCGAACCAATGTTTGAGTAAAGCCCAGCCAACTGGTTGGGTTTTGTCATTACGGCTTTTATCTTACTCAGACGTCAACGACCCCAGGAGAATGACTAATCTAAGCTGAAAAAGGCAGCCTAAGTAAAGTATAATATGCGTCGGTGATAACCACGAATAATTATCATTTAGTTATATCACCGACGCATATTATACTTTTGTATTTATGCAATCTTAGGGTTTAGTGAGGTTTACTCATAAATAATTCATATAAAGCAACGGCTAAAATAATCGCTCCACCAATAAAAATAAATAATGTCGATTGCTCACCAATAAAATAGCCAGCCCATTAATGCTGCTAATACCGGTTGCATACCGCTAATCATTGCTACCATTTATGCAGGTAAGCGCTTATAGCTAATAATAAGTAAAGTGTGGCCTCCTGCTGTCGTGACTAAATATAGTGCTATGCTGGGCGAGCCAATTAATTGTATTTAAAGTTGCTAAAGGGGGTAAGTCTATGTACAGAGCTAATAATAAAATAGCTAGCATTTGATATAGGATTAACTTATCGCTAGACACATCGGCAAAATAATTTTTCTGCAATACGTCACGACTTGCGAATAATAAAGCCGCTAATATTCCCCACCGAACGCCTTGTAAGGTAGTCGAACTCAGCTCTATTGGTTCATCGGCGATAATTAAAATAATGCCGGTTAATATGAAAATGGCCGATACTATGTCCTTCCAATGGGGCCAGTGTTTATTGGCAGCCGATGCCATAAAAACGGTGATGACGGGAAACAGTTCACACTTCACGAATATATCACTAAGACACTAGAAGCCAAAGGTTACTTTGCGCACCCCTATAATTCTTGGGCGCGTGGATTGAATGAAAACATGAACGGCTTGATTCGGCAGTATGCACCGAAAGGTTCGTGCTTTGATCACTTGATGGAAGAGGATACGAAACGCATGTTTGAAGTTGCGGCCGCAATGTTACGGGTATTTGTCTGTCTATTGGCTAGTGTTTGCTTGTTTAACGCTTGGGGGTACAATTATTTTTTGCTTTGCTGCTTGTCTAAATAACCGAGGGTCGCGACTTTTCCTATGCGCTTCTGATTGAGTGTTCATTAAGCTAAGCCAGCGCTTATTCGTCTCTAGTACATCAAGTTCGATGGTGTTTTCATCGACAGGGGTTTTGTCATCTATCATCAATCATTACTCCTTAAAAGGGGGGCTTTTAATTTCTTCGACTGCAGGATCGGAGCCATTAATGAATTTGCCAATAGTTCACTATTACCTTCAATTACCGCCTCAATTCTAGTGGCTTTACTCCACACGGATGTGGGTAAGGGCAGAACGCAGGAGCAGTTTTGTTTGTCTTACCAAAAATTTAACCCAGACTTAATCAGAGGCTCCTTAGCGTAAGTCTGTTATTGTAGCACCTTCATTGCAGCACCCATTTACTATTTGTTAAGTCTAGACAGTTTTTAGTGCAGATATTCGAGGATAAAGAGTAAGAAAAAGATTATGGATCCATTAACGCAAGGTGTGATTGGTGCTGTTGCAGCTCAGCAAGCGGCTAACAAAAAGGTTTTCTATATTGCAAGCTACTTAGGCTTTTTTGCAGGCATGGCGGCTGATTTAGATGTTTTTATTCGTTCCAACGAAGACCCTTTGCTGGCATTGGAGTTTCATCGCCAGTTTACCCATTCTCTATTTTTTATTCCTATCGGTGGATTACTCTGCGCCACATTGTTTTATTATTTATTGACTAAACGTTATGCATTGAGTTTTAAGCAAACGTATTTTTACTGCACCTTAGGCTATGCAACACACGGTCTACTGGATGCGTGCACTACTTATGGAACACAGCTATTGTGGCCGCTTAGCAATATGCGGGTTGCATGGAATACAATTTCAATAATCGATCCTTTGTTTACCTTGCCTCTGCTAGCATTAACTATTACCGCAGCCATTAAACGCAAGAGAATGATCGCTCATGCTGCGTTAGCGTGGGTGCTTATTTATAGTGCTGTCGGTATTGCTCAGCGTGAGCGGGCAGAGAAGGCTGGGTATGAATTGGCGCGATCTAGAGGCCATAATCCGATTAAACTAGAGTCGAAATCCAGCTTTGCTAATTTAGTGGTATGGAAAATTGTCTATTCAACAGAAACGACTTACTACGTAGATGCTGTGCGCGTAGGTTTAAATAAAAGCGTTATTAACGGTAGTCAAGTTGATAAGTTAGATGTTAAGCAATCTTTCCCATGGTTAGATTTTGATTCTCAGCAAGCGAAAGATATAGAACGGTTTCGATGGTTTTCCAATGGCTATATTGCGCTATCACCTAATTTCCCCAACCGTATTATTGATATTCGCTATTCGATGTTGCCAAATGAGATTCGGGGTTTATGGGGGATTGAATTAAATCCTAGCGCCGGCATTGATGAACACGTAAGCTACAAAGAAAACCATGAGCGTAATGCTGGGACTGTTAAAGAGCTATGGGCGATGATTAAGGGGCTATAATAATAGGCTGTAGTTAGGGTTTATTGTTAATGAAGAGTAAAAGTAACAAGTATTGTGAGAAATATATATAAGTGAATATGGCAGAAAAAATACAAGCTCTTTATCAGTCTTATGGTGAGTTGGAAGGAGTATCGATTGAGTGTCAAAAAGAATTGATTGCTATCGGCATAACTAATAAATGTGCTCGGGCCGAAATTTTTTTACAGGGGGCACAAGTTACCGGTTATCAGCGTCATGGCGAAGCCCCTATATTGTTTTTAAGTAAAGATTGTCAGTTTAAGCAGGGGTCTCCGTTACGCGGCGGGATTCCAATTTGTTGGCCTTGGTTTGGAGATTTAAATAAAAATAATCCTGAGCTGAAGGGTCAGTTTTCATCTTCATTTTGTGAGGCAGCTCCGGCGCATGGTTTTGTGCGTGATATTGATTGGGATGTGAAAAATATTCGTATTGTTGATGATAAGGAAACGCTCGTGACTCTCAAGTGTGACGTTCCATTAGATAATGCTTTTGGCTGGCCTTTTTCAGCTTGCCTAGTATATGAAGTGAGCGTGGGTGAAACGTTAAAAGCAGCTCTTAGTGTTAAAAATAGTGGCGATAATAATTTCATTTTTAGCGCCGCTTTACATTCTTATTTTAAGGTAGATAGTATAATAAATACCAAAATAACAAGCTTAAATAAAGTGTTTTATATTAACGCCTTAAAAGGCTGGAGCAAGTGTCAGCAGCATGATGATGTAGTTTTTAATCAAGAGGTTGATCGTATTTACCTTTTTCCTTCAAGTGATCATGGTTCGTCAGGTCATAGTATAGATTTAAAAGATACAAGGAGATCATTAAACATAGAGAGTGGAGGAAGTGCTAGTGCCATTGTTTGGAATCCATGGATCGAAAAGTCAAAACGCTTGACTCAATTTTCGGATGATGAATATAAAAAAATGGTTTGTATTGAAACTGCGAATGTGGCTGATGATATGGTTATGCTTGCTCCCAATCAAGAACATGTTTTATCTGTAAAAATAAGTTGAGACCCTTGCACGAAAGCCATTTTACGTTCATACGGGTTTACCCCACAAGGAGGCACCGAGGAAAAGCATACTCAATCGGTCATTTATAATGCATCAACTCCCTCTTTGGGTTATCGCCTTCCATGGCGCTAAGCTTTCAGCTAGTGGAGCGGCCTAAATCTGTTCCTACAGATTTATTGTGCGTTTTCTAGGTGCCCTTGGGGTATGCCTTGCCCTCCATGGATGGAGGGTAGATCCAAAATGCAGGAGCAATTTTGGAATGCCTGAAAGCATACCCCAGGGCACCTAGAAATCATCTTCCGTGCAAAGGTCCCAAGTGAGGTTTTGATGTGGTGTATTTGTTAATAGAAATATTTATTTAATCGTTAAGTCGTTTTTTATTATATGCTCGATTGCTCGAGACGCGGCCAATAAGCCGACGCTAGCCGTCACCATCGTGGATGCACCGTAGCCACCGCTACAGTCTAACTTTTCTCCATTTTCTATAAACTGTTTAGTCGAGCAGGTTTCACCTCGATTGTCTGGGTAGGTCATTTTTTCTGTTGAGTAAATAGCTTCGATACCAAAGAGAATATTGGTGTCTCGGCTAAAGCCATGGCGGCGGCGTAAGTTATTGCGCATTTTAATGAATAGCTGATCCCCCGGAGTTTGATAAAGATCGCTATAGGTGATTTTTGAAGGGTCTTTTTTGCCTCCTGATGAACCGGTAGTGATGATGTCTATTTGATTTTTTTTGCAATAGCCGATGAGCTCTGATTTATCAATGGCATTATCGATGGCATCAATTACTATAGATAAGCTAGCATCAATATATTGTTTAACATTTTCTTTATCGATAAAGTTATCGATAATGTTGAGTGTTAAGTTTGGATTAATCGCTTTAAGTCGCTCAGACATAACGGCAATTTTAGATTGCCCAACAGTATCACTGCGAGTATGAATTTGACGGTTGGTATTGGTTATGCAGATATCATCCATATCCATTAAGGTTATAGTGCCAATGCCCGAGCGCACTAAAGATTCAGCAGTCCAGGAGCCAACACCCCCAATTCCGATAATGAGTGCGTGGCTATTTTGAATTTTTGTAAAGGCTGTGCTGCCATAGAGGCGTATAATTCCGCCAAACCGCTGCAGTTCAATTTCACACTTAGGGTCGATTGTTGATTTAATAGTCGTGTTGATGGCGTCGATTGTATTGTTCATAAGTTGGGTATTTATTAATAATATAAGGCTTAGATTCAATTCGTAAGTGCAATTTTTAGAGAGAGGCCAGCTGATATAATGCTCGCCATTTTCTTGCCAAAGGACATTGTAGAATGAGTTATACACCGCTGACCGAAATAGAACGATACCAGATCCACACATTTTTGAAAGCGGGTTATTCGCAAACAGCAATCGCAGACGAGCTGAATCGTCACCCATCAACGATAGGTCTCGAGCGGACAAGAAATTAGGGCTTGCGAGGCTAAGGCCCTCAGCAAGCACAACGATTAGCCGGAGAAATAAAGCGCTTGTATTGTCATCCCCAAGTTGCAGCAAGCCGCTGGGAGACGATCGAACGATTACGGAGAGAAGGTTGGAGTACAGAACAGATGCAGGGGAGGTTAGACGATCAAGGTTTGCCTACGGTAAGACCAGAATGGATTGTCCAATATATTGTGAACGACAAGAGCGAGAGTGACGATTTGTACACACATCTGCGCCGCCAAAAACAACGAAAGGCGTGCTACGGCAGTATAGGCACGCGCGGACAGCTAAAAAATTGAGCCAGTATTAATGAAATTATGTATGGGGTTAAGCCAGAGATTGTACTTAAGGGTTGGATCCGCGAGGTAATAAAAATCTCCTATAATAAAAAAGGCGAGATAATTATCTCGCCTTTTTTATTATAGGAGATTTTGTAATCTCTGATTAGTACGGTTTGCTCTAGAGGGCCACTCGCTTGTAAGGGCGATACTCTGGGTTCCAAAAGTTTTTATTAATCGCAGTGTCAATATCATTATCGCTCACATCAGGCGTCAAACCGTCGGCTATTGCTTGCTTATAGACCGCTTTCGCAATAAATTTACTGACATTGCGAATGTCATTTAAGTCCGGCAGTAGCTCACCATTTGCATTGTGAGTGGCTGCGTACTCAGCTAAAGCATAGCTTGATGCCATCAGCATGTTATCCGTAACGCGGTTAGATTTGCTGGCGATAACGCCTAGACCAACACCGGGGAAGATGTAGCTGTTATTACACTGGGAAATCGGGTAACTCTTACCGTTTAGTTCAACTGGTTCAAATGGGCTACCAGTTGCCACAATCGCGCTACCATCAGTCCATTTTAATATGTCTTCAGGTAAGGCTTCGACTTTTGAAGTCGGATTCGATAGCGGTAATACAATAGGTTGTGGGGCGTTACTTTGCATTTGTTCAATTATTTCTTTGGTGAACAAGCCTGCAACAGTCGAAACGCCAACAATAACCGTTGATTTAGAATGGGCTACCGTTTCTGCCAGAGTTGCTGTATCGCCACTCACTCCCCATTCTTTTAGTCGCTCATCAGATTGGCAAAGGCGTAATTGAAAATCTTTTAGTCCACTCATGCTGCCAATGACCAGGCCTCGGCTATTAATCATAAAGATCTGTTTACGGCCCTGCATATCAGTCAGGCCCTCTGAAACCATCTGCGCAACAATTTGTTCCGCAATGCCGCAGCCGGCAGATCCTGCGCCACAAAAAGTAACGACTTGATCTTTTAATTTTTCGCCCTTCGCTTTACAGGCGGCTAATAAGGTTCCAACGGTTACTGCAGCGGTACCTTGAATGTCATCATTAAATGAACACATCTTATCGCGATAGCGCTCTAGAATACGATTGGCATTGTGGCCCGCAAAATCTTCAAATTGAATTAATGCCTCTGGCCAATGTTGGGTTGTGATACTTAAAAATTCTTCAATAAAATCATCGTACTCTTGCCCAGTAAGGCGGGGTTGTTTAGAGCCCATATACATTGGGTCATCAATTAACTCTTGGTTGTTGGTCCCAACATCTAAGGTGATTGGTAAAGTGTAAGCAGGGCTGATGCCGCCACAGGCAGAGTACAGGGCTAATTTACCGATAGGGATGCCCATACCGCCGATGCCTAAATCACCTAATCCCAAAATCCGCTCACCATCAGTCACAACGATGACTTTGATATTGCGTTTAGTGGCGTTGTGTAACATGTCTCTAATAGAGGCGCGGTCTTTATACGAAATAAATAAGCCTCGGTGACGACGATAAATCCGAGAAAATTGCTGGCATGCCTGACCCACTGTAGGGGTATAGATCAGAGGCATAATCTCTTCTAGATTCTCAGTGACTAGACGATAATAAAGGGTTTCGTTAGTGTCTTGAATATTACGTAGATAGACGTGTTTATCAATATTAGTGCTGAATGACTGGAGTTGATCGTAGGCTCTCGCGGTTTGCTCCTCAATTGTTTCGGTAATATCGGGCAATAAACCGGTGAGGTTAAAATCTTTGCGTTCTTCTTCTGTAAATGCGCTGGCTTTATTCAATAGTGATGTTTCAAGCAGCATTGGGCCAGCGTATTGGATATAGAGCGTTTTTTTATTTTTCATAACAAGTAGTTAATCTCAATAGTGAGTTTGGTTGTTTTACTTATTTGTAGTCCCTATATGTGTTTAGGGGGCAAATAGTGTGATGCAATAGAAATCAGGGCGTCGAAATGTGTATGTTGATGCAGTTTTCTGGCCCGTTATGAGAGGCGTTTGAATAAAGCCTCTTCTCAAGGATGGGCGCTAGGGTATAGCCACATGTTAGATAGCTTACGAACAGAGGTACATCAAAGGCGTGTGTAAGTAGCCACCTTTTGCTTGAGAGTATTTCTTAAGCTACGAGATTCTACAGGACTTCATGATAAAAATTAAGTGTTTTCACGTAGATGGTATTTAGGCTTATAACTTAATAGTTCCTGATTAGGGTCTAATATTCTGACGATATACATTATTACACTATGTTAGCCGTTCCCAAGTAAAGATCACTGCTTTTTGATGCTCGCACAATATTAGCTTTGCGACTTTAAGTCTTTTTACAAAAAATAACGTAAGCATAAATACGTGCCATACTATTACAGATTATGGGCAATATTTTGAAGATGGGTGGGCAGTGACTATTTCTTCTCTCATTTGCTCCGGTAGTTGCCCGGCGATTTCTTTTAATTTTTTACCCGAAAACCGATAGTATTTTTTCTTTTCGATAATAGGCGCGCCTAGTTTTTCATAAAAATTTTTGGCTGCGATACTATCTTCATTTGATGTCCAGTCAAAACGAGAGCAATTTTTTTGTAGGGCGATGTTGGCTATATAAGACATTAGTGTTTCTCCAATCCTCTTTCGTGAAAAGTCAGGAGAAATAAATAATTCTTTTAAAAATAACTGTCCAGTTTCCTTGGTTGCCGGATACATGATGGTGTATGCGGCTAAGCCGCATACTGTTTGTTGGTGGTACGCCAACAATAGTTTCATTGCTGAATCATGAGAGACAATATTTTTTTTTAGATTGTTTGCAACGGCACCTCTGTCAGACGCATTGTCTTTTAAGTAATAAGCGCTGAGTTGGGTGAAAATTTCAATGGTATCATCGAGATATAAATGTTTGTAAGGAACTATCTTAATCATAACTATTTGGCCTATGTGTATTGCTTGATTTTTCAATTTTACTAAACAAGCCATATTGACCATAATATCACCGTATTAGTTCAGGTAGGTTTCTATAAAAGATGGCTATGTTCTCTATCTTATTTTGTTTCAGTGACTTACGTAAGTCTACTCGGTTGATAGTCATTTTTAGGTGTTATGTATCGTTTAGTTAGGTAGTGGAAGGAAACTAAGCAATTCTTATGCTGTCATATTAGCGGATGCCTGGATGAGCGAGCATTCTAGGCAAAGTGTATGAGCTTCTTAACGGTAATAGTAAGTTGTCAGTATATATTTTTAGATGAATAGAAGTAAAATTTTATGAAGATTATTTTTTTAGTAGAATGTATCGATAACCTTACAGCATCAAATTTGGTTAAATCCTTTTCAAATACGGAGCATATAGTGGATGTTGTTTCTTATTTTGATAATGATCAAAAACAATGTGTGGTTGTTGAAAACGGTAATATACGTACACTTTTGTACAATAAAAGGCTTTATACACCCTCGGAGTATGATGCTGCTCTGTTATGGTGTTGGGGTACAGCTCATATTGGTAGGGATTACTTGCGTATCTTTGAAGAGCAAGGTGTTTTTGTTGTGAATTCGGCTTACGATACGGAGGTCACAGATAGTAAAAATAAATTGACGGCAATGCTTAAATATGGCGGCGTCAGTATTCCTAAAACATTGTTTTTTGATAAGGGGCTTTGCTTCGACGCATACCAAAAGAAACTGTCTCTCTTGGAGCCTAGTTTAGGTGCTCATCCTTATGTTTTCAAACCAAACTACGGCACCCGTGGACGAGGTATTCAATTTGTTAATTCCATTGAAGAAATAAATAACATAACAGCGATGTTGGATAGTAAAAAGGTCTTAAATGACGGCTTTATATTACAAGAGTTTATAGGTGATGCCGGGCAGGCTATTTCTCACTATAGAACGCTAGTATTAGGTGAGTCTGTTTTTCCTTATGTGTTGAAAATTACCGCCTCGTCACCGATGAAGGTATCGAATATTGCTGAAGGTGGCTTGGCTGAAATAGTAAATATAACACCTGACTTGACGCAAGCTTCCTTGCTAGCAGCAAAAGTGTCGGGGCTGAAAATGGCTGGAGTTGATTTGATGGTTAAGAATGCAGAGTCGAGTGGAAGTGCTATAGTCGTTTTGGAGGTCAACGATGGGCCGGGGACAAAGACTTTTGATCAAGCTGGGTGTAATGCCTCTGATGCAGTAGTTGATTTTTTTATTAACTATGTCGAGAATGGAATGTCTACTGCTATGCAGCAAGCTTCATTATAATGTTGTCATGCTAAATAGTTCTCTTAATTAAGTGGTTATAGCCGATGATGCTGTCTCCTCAAAAATTCAAGCTAGACTAGATCAGAGATTCCTTAAGAGATGCTCTACAGGTAGAATAAAATTATGAAATTTGTTTCAAATGCTAGCGCACGATCTTTATTGGTAGAAAATGATGTCACAGATGAGGCTCTTTTTTGTCAGCGCAGAAAGTTTATACAAAGCCGGTATGTCATTGTCGATGTTAGCTTACTGGCCGCAATTAGCATTTGCTTCATTAGATCAATTTAGTAGCCGTTTTGCCGATGCAAGGCGCACGGTGAATCTTGATGTTGAGCCACACAGTTATAAGGATATAACGACCTAAAATAATTTCTATGAGCTCGGTTATGGCAAGGGCGACCCTTCACGTAATGCGGCCGCATTAAAAATTGACCCTTGGTTAGTCACCATCGATGGTGAATGCAGCAAGCCCGGAACCTACCCCTTAGAATATATTTTAAAACCGCATGATTTTGAAGAGAGAATTTATCGTTTTCGTTGCGTAAAAGCGTGGCCAATGGTGATTCTATGGGTCGGCTTTCCCTCGGCAGATTTATTAAAACGATTTGAGCCTAATTCAAAAGCCAAATATGTTGCCTTTGAGACCATTTACGATAAAGCTAACCCTCTACCCGGTCAGCGCCGTAAAGTCTTGGACTGGCCTTACCGAGAAGGCTTGCTATGGATGAGGCCATGCATCCGCTGACATTCATGGCAACAGGTCTTTATGGTAAGCCACTGCCTAATCAAAATGGCGCACCTCTATGTTTAGTTGTGCCATGGAAGTATGGTTTTAAAAGCATTAAGTCTCTTGTGCGTATTCGCTTTACCGAAGAGCGGCCTGAAACAAGTTGGAATTTATCTGGCCCAAGAGAGTATGACTTTTAATCAAACGTTAACCCGGATGTATGCTATCCGCGTTGGAACCAAAAGCGAGAGCGAGTGATTGGTAAATTGTTTAAGCAGCCTACTTTAAAGTTCAATGGCTATGGTGATGAAGTTGCGGGTCTATATACAGGTATGGATTTGCGCAAAAATCATTGAATTTATGTTTCTTGGCTGCGGGTAATAAGTGGAGTTTTTATTGCGTACTAGCTCTTTTTTTCATAAGAAGGCGTGGG
>JBLHWO010000012.1:0-31402 GCA_047629215.1 Cellvibrionaceae bacterium
ACACATAAGAACGCTTTAGTTGGGCGTCATTCAGACCCGCCATATTTTCGTCAATAACCGTACTGAACCAGCTCCACAAAACGATGGCCATTACCAAGCCGCCGACCATAGTAATGGTGGATCCGCTAAAGCCAGCGGTGGTGCTGCCATTAATCCAATTGGCTGCACCAAATACGGTTAGAAATAAACCCAGTGATGCAAAAATTGGTAATTTGCTTTGCTCTGGAACGTAGTAGGTACCTTCGCTCGCCATAATACTCTCCGTTATTCTTATCTTTAATTAACTCAGTTAATCATCTTGAGATCTTTGCACGAAAACCATTTTACTTTCATGCGGGTTAACCCCTCAAGGGGGCACCGAGGAAAAACGCACTCAATCGGTCATTTACCTCAGTGCCCCCTTGTGGGGTATAACGATAAACTCCCTCTTTCCGTGCATTTTCTACGGGCCCTTGGGGTATACCCTGCCTGCAAGCAAAATCATCTTCCGTGTAAAGGTCTCATCTTCTTAGTTGGCGGCCGCTAAAGCAGTCGCACCTGATTTCTGCTGTATTACACTATTACTTGTTTTTTGAGCTTTTTGCTCAGTTATATCAAACAAGGTATAAGACAAGGTAATCGTATTCACTTGTTTGGGAACATCGATATCAATAATAAAACTTAAGCCTAGCTCTGCACTTTCGCCTGCGGCTAGGGGCTGCTGATTAAAACAAAAACATTCTGTTTTATGGAAATAGCTCGCCGCTTTAAAAGGCACTAAACTTGGCACTGCTTGCCCAATCATATCGAACGATGTGGGGTTATGCGCAAAATAATTAATTACAGTTGCCTCTCCCGGATGCACTTTGATTGTTTTTATAGTAGGGCGAAACTCCCAAGGCATATTCTCGTTATTATTGGCAATAAACTGTATCTTTATTGTTCTAGAGGTATCAATCCCCAGCTCATTTACATCGCCTGTGAACTGGCCTCTCGTTTTACCATTTAACCCAGTTACATCGCAAAACAAATCATATAAAGGCGGCATAATAAAAACAGCAAAGACAAACATCATAACCACTGTGGCGCCTAACTTAGCGCACAAGACTCCAGTCGAGTTGTCTTTCCAAAAGCGTTTTATCATATTGTCTAAACTTCCAGTTTATATAGCTTCTTATGTAGCTTCATTTGTAGCTTCATTTGTAAAGACGAGCCACTATATAATTTCTCGCCGTTTTTCGTTTACTCTATATAACTTATTTAATTTCAGGTGGTGTTGTGAAGGTGTGATAGGGCGCTGGCGAAGCAACCGACCACTCTAAGCCTTCAGGATTTTCCCATACTTCATCAGTGGCTTTTTTGCCGCCAACGATAGTTGCGATCACGTTGTATAAAAAGAATAGTTGAGCTGCACCGAATAGGAACGCCCCCATGCTCGAAATTTGATTAAAGTCAGCGAAGAACTGGTTATAGTCTGGAACACGTCGCTGCATTCCCGCCAATCCCACAAAGTGCATTGGGAAGAACGTTAGGTTCAAGCCAATAAATGCCATCCAAAACTGTACTTTACCCATAGTCTCGTTATACATGTTGCCACACCACTTAGGCAGCCAATAATAAACACCCGCGGTAATTGAGAAAATGGCGCCGGGCACCAAAACATAATGGAAGTGAGCTACGACAAAATAAGTATCGTGATACTGGAAATCAGCAGGTGCAATCGCGAGCATAAGACCCGAGAAACCTCCGATAGTGAACAAAATAACGAACGCGATAGAGTATAGCATCGGGGTTTCAAAGGTCATAGAACCCTGGAACATTGTGGTTACCCAGTTAAACACTTTTACGCCAGTAGGCACCGCAATCAACATGGTGGCATACATAAAGAAGAGCTCACCTGCGAGTGGCATCCCTACGGTAAACATATGGTGCGCCCAAACGATAAAGCTTAAAAATGCAATTGATGCGGTAGCGTAGACCATCGAAGAATAACCAAACAATGGCTTACGCGCAAAGGTGGGGATGATCGCACTGACAATGCCGAAGGCCGGCAAAATCATAATATACACTTCTGGATGACCAAAAAACCAAAAAACATGCTGGAACAAAACTGGGTCGCCACCGCCCGCTGCATCAAAGAAGCTGGTACCGAAATGAATATCCATTAGCATCATGGTGACCACACCAGCTAAAACAGGCATCACCGCAATCAGCAAGTAAGCGGTAATTAACCACGTCCAGACGAATAAAGGCATTTTCATTAAGGTCATGCCTGGAGCGCGCATGTTTAAAATGGTCGCAATAATATTGATTGCACCCATGATTGAGCTGGCACCCATAATGTGGACTGCAAAGATAAAGAAGGTGACACTAGGCGGCGCATAGGTTGTTGAGAGTGGCGCATAGAAAGTCCAACCGAAGTTAGGACCGCCGCCGTCCATGAATAAAGTAGATACCAACATCGAAAAAGCAAAGGGAAGTATCCAAAAACTCCAGTTATTCATCCTAGGCAAGGCCATATCCGGCGCACCAACCATCATTGGAATCATCCAATTAGCCAAACCAACGAAGGCCGGCATCACTGCACCAAATACCATTATCAAGCCATGCATGGTGGTCATTTGATTGAAAAACTCAGGCTTAACTATTTGTAAGCCTGGCTCAAACAGCTCTGCGCGAATAACTAGCGCAAACGCACCGCCAAGTAAGAACATGGCAAAACTGAACCAAAGATACATCGAACCAATATCTTTGTGATTAGTGGTGAAAAGCCACCGAGTGATACCTTTAGCAGGACCGTGGGCCATAATGATTCTCCTAGCTTAGTTGCCTTGCTTGTATTTGAGGATTTGAAGTGGTTGTACTGAGTCGCCCTTGTTATTACCAAAAGCATTTCGCTGATAGGTAATGACTGAGGCTATATCCACTTCAGAAAGAGTGTCTCTATACGCAGCCATTGCTGCATTGTTGCGGCTACCATTAACAATGATATCCAAGTGTGGCTCTAAATCGCCCATGGCAATTGAGCTACCTGCTATTGCCTTACCAACACCACCTTCACCGTTTGCACCATGACAAGCTGAGCAAGCCTTGTTATAAACCTGCTCCCCCTGAGCCATTAGCTCGTCGAAGGTGAAGGTTTTATCTGTTAGCGCACGCAAGTTTTTAGTTTGCTCTTGTCGATCAGCTAGCCAAACATCGTACTCTGCTTCTTGCACCGCTTTTACAACTATAGGCATGAAACCGTGATCTTTACCGCAGAGCTCGGCACACACCCCTCGGTAAATGCCCGGCTTTTCAATATAAGCCCAAGATTCGTTAATATAACCTGGAATAGCATCACGCTTAACCGCCAACTGAGGAACCCACCACGCATGAATTACATCATTAGCGGTGACCAAGAAACGGACTTTTTTGTTGATTGGCAAAACTAGAGGTTCATCTACTTCAAGTAGGTAGTTTTCACCCTTAGGCGCCTGATTGTATATTTGCTCTTGTGGTGTCGACAAACGACTGAAAAAATTAACGTCTTTATCAAGATATTCATAACCCCAATACCATTGATAGCCAGTGACCACAATATCGATATCGGCTTCCGAGGTATCGTATAATTTAATTAAGCTTTTCGTCGCAGGAAAGGCCATTACAATCAAGATAAAAAATGGAATGACGGTCCAAGCGATCTCTAAACTTACGCTCTCATGAAAGTTTTTAGCTTCGTAATTGTTCGATTTACGATGCACTATCATGGAATAAAACATAACACCAAAAACAACAACTCCAATGGCAACGCACCACCAAAACATATCCATGTGCAGGCCATAGACATCTTTACTAATGGGAGTGACGCCTTTAGGCATATTGATAATTGAGCGAACTGCATCTTCCGCTATTGAGTATTGACTGGCTAATAGCAATATAGCGCTAAATGCCCACGCCATAAGCCGGTTTACTTTGTTTAACATTGCCCAAATGTCTCCGTAATAATTATTGTGATGTTCGGACTTACTTTAAATGTATATAAAATTGAAGATTATTTGTGAAGCCTTTGAGCTGAAATATAAACTCGAAAGCCTTAAGGCCAACTTGAATTATATTCACTCAAAAATTCACTTTAAAATAACCCACACTACTTTGTATTAAATCGAATTAAAACGATGCCCTAACCTAGGGCTTATTGCTAAATAAGCACGCTATTTTATTTTTCTTAAAAGAGGATTTTACCGCAAACTGCTGAAGTCCATGTGGGCTTACCAACAACCGCTCTCGAGCGTCTCAATCTAAGCTGCACAGGGGGCCACAGGCAAGAAAAAATGTCAATCCTTTGGTAGGAAATTAGACTGCTTTCCCACTAATTAGGTGCTTAGGACTACACTTTAACTCAAACGTCGCTCACAATTCAATCAAGATATCGCATTGAAATATTTTTGTCAAATTCCCGAAACTTGGTCTATGCTTATACTATGCTTAGGTAAAGCAGAAAAAACATGCTTATCTTATTCTAAATAAGCTATCTATTTAATCCCTATTTTACCATTTTTTAGCTGTGATTTAATTTTTGAATAACACTTTATATGGACAACACTCTACAGTTACTCAAACAAAGCTTTCATGACGCGAAGCAAGAAGAGCGTCAGCAAAGCACTATGGCTAACTACATAGAAAAAAACCTATCATCACTGCATGCTTCAATAGCGATTAGCGCCCCATCGCCCTCTAAAGCATTGATGAGCTTTGTGGAGGACTATATTGATATTGCTCCTGAACATATACAAGCCCTGTACACCCTTGCAAAAGAGGCTCAACTAGAAAAATACGTAAATCCATTCTTAGACTTATCATATATTTACTTTATCAATCCACCGGACTTACTGGCCCCATTTAATGGCCTACAGAAACTACTTCATCAAGCCTATCTTGCCCATCGGCTCATGGAAGAAGTGAATGACAAAGTGATGAATCTCAGTGGTGGGGCTGCTTTAGCCCCAATGGATATGTGCATGGCAAATATTATTAGCCATGCATTAATAGGTGATAAGATAGCTAATCAACTCGATCACCTTGTATTACTTGCGATGGAGACGACAAAAATTGATGCGGGGATTTTTGAAAAACAAAATGTAAGAAGCTTTCTAGAAAAACGCAAAGCAAAAGATTGGGAGGAAATCACTAAGCGCTGGCCGTGCTTTACGAGGGATTGCGCTATTAATTTACAGATAAATGCCTAGTTACTATAGTTAGCTTAAGACCTTTGACGGAAGATTATTTTACTTTTAGGCGCTCAAAAATTGCTCGAATACTTAGGCAAAGTCTACTTCTAATAACTTCAATTGCATTCCCCCCTTCCGTGGAGGTCATGACGTGAGTCCAAAGAGGGAGACTATACGTTATAATCGGCGTTTTGATTTACAGGCCATTTACCTCATCTTTTACGTGCATCATCAGTGCTCACAACGTCCCAGCCATCACGGACTCTGCGGCTTTCTGAGGTTGGTAACCAATCAGGGAATAGAGGTGTACTTTATGAAAGAGAGTTACGGCTAAAATGCCTGTTAGACGATTTGTTTTTGAATTTTTTATGAAAAACAGACAAGTTTTTATTTTTAATGGTGCCAAAGCACTTTACTATTGATAGCGTACTTCGTGTAAAGGTCCCAGCTAATTTAGAACTTAACGCCGTTATAAACTAAAGCCTTCTTTAGTAAAGACTTTAATTTATTGTTGAACTCTCTAGAGAGTATATGAAGTGTATATCAGCTCATTATCTTGATCGCTAATAATAAAAACATCTGATCCAAATTGACGAACCCCCAAAAAGTTTCCTAGGTATTGAATTGTCTCTATTGGTGCAAAGCTATTATCAAGCCTAACAACATCGAAATTAGCGCCTATTTGGTTAACTTTTATTAGCCCACCGCTGGGTAGCCATAAGGCATCATCTACACTGCCGATGTTTTGCTGCCAGGTTAAGCTATTTGCATCATAAATATCCCCTGAGCCAAGCAACACTAAACCACCATCAAAGGAAATTCGTATCGGCGGTAAAATAGAATAGGCACCGTGATAAGGGGTTTCACCAGCGTTAATTATTTCGCCTGAGGTTTGATCTATTTCTTCGTAGTGCAAGTCATTAGGGCTAGCTCCATTACGGAAGAAATACACTCTGCTATTGAATTCATTCCAAGCATAGTCAACTGAATACTGGTTCCAATCTGCACTATCGGTAAGCTCACCATTTCTATCAAATATATAATGTGTATTCCATGCTCCGCTGGCATCTTGGGCTAGAATATAATCCCCTACCGAAGCAAGGCCACCCACTGCCATTGCCGTTCTAGCAAAAGCGTTTTCGCTAGAATCTATACCCAAATCAACATAGGTTATTTCGCCGGATTCATATGCAAAATACAATCGATTATGCGCCGATGAATAAACCATTTTCTCAGGTGAACTTGGCGTAACCCCGCTTTCATTTCCAACATAAATAGGGTTGATATAACTCTGTGATATTGACGACCATCGATAAACACTGTAATTCTCTGGCGAAAATAAATATAGCACTCCACTAGTATCACTGACTATTGAGGCTGGCGTAAATGCAGGCATCGTAGCAGTAAAATCACATTGACCCGTACCGTCATCATGCTCAGGCAACCAACAAGCTGCATCTACAGGAAAGGCATCAAGTATAAGACCTGTCGTAGAATCACTCTCACCAAAGCCTGAATTCCATACGCTTGGATGGCCATCATTATCGCTATCCAACGAGGCCGCTGGGTCTAATGGAAAACCATCAACCGTATTTTCTACACCATCTCCATCGCTATCATCATTCGCGGCATAAAGATTAAAAACAAAGGCCCCGCCTTGTTCGCTTACAACGGCTATTTGGGATCCAGCTCGAAGTGTCTTTAGATGTATTCCAGAAAAAACAACCTGCTCTACAACGCCGAAGAAGTTATCTCGCCTAGTCAATGTAAATTGATCGAGATCTTGTTCAATAGAGATCAAATCACCTGTATCAAGCCAAATCGCATCATCTATACTGCCAACCGAGCCCTGCCACGTTAAGTCATCGGCACCGTAAAGATCTCCCGAACCTAATAAAACATACAAGCCATCGTTAGATACTCTAATTGGCGGCAATATAGAATAATCCCCATGATAAGGTGTTTCACCAGCGCTCGTTATCTCGCCTGTTGCTTGATCTATTTCTTCGTAGTGCAAGTCATTAGGACTGATTCCATTACGAAAGAAATACACTCTGTTATTAAACTCGTTCCAGGCATATTCAACCGAATACCGATTCCAATTTGAACTATCTGTAAGCTCACCATTTCTATCGAATATGTAATGTGTATTCCACGGGCCAGTTCTATCTTGACTAAGAATAAATTCTCCAACTGCAACCAGACCATCAACCGCTAATGGAGTAGTTGCAAAATCTTGTTCAATTAAATCTCCAGCCAAATCAACAAAGGTTAATTCTCCCGAGTCATAACCAAAATACAGCCGATTATGTACTGATGAGTAGACCATCTTTTGTGGTGAAATCAATACACTATCATTACTACCAACAAAAATCGGGTTCATATAACGTTGAGTTAATGCAGACCAACGATAAACCGCTCTATTTTCTTGCGAAAAGAGGTAGATAGTTCCATCAAGATTACCAAGCACAGCATCCGGAATAAACTGGGGTATGGTTGAGCCGTAGTCACACTGACCACTCCCATCATCGTGCTCAACTAACCAACAGGCTGAGTCGTTTGGATAAATGTCTGAATTATCACCAACACCGTCACGATCCGTGTCAGTAGTTTCAGAGGCATCATTCGGGAAAGCATCGGTATTATCACCTATACCATCACCATCGCTATCCAGTGTTTCTGATGGATCGCTAGGAAAAGCATCAGCATTGTCGCCTACACCATCACCATCGCTATCCTCGCTTTCAGTAGGATCTGTGGGGAAGGCGTCTTCACTATCGGGAACACCGTCGCCATCAGTATCCACTGGCGGCTCAGTTGTTTCGATCAAATCATCAACACCATTACCATTGGCGTCAACACCACCACCGGTATCGCCACCATCAACACGACCATCATTATTGGTGTCGAGGAAGCCATAGCCTCCACTTGCAATATCGTAAGCTGTGGCATCATTAGCCGCATTCAAACTTTCTAGATCAAGATAATCCGGTAAACCATCGCCATCTGAATCTGGTGCACTTGTTACCGAACCTTGATCACCAATGACGTCAACTGTGTAATTACCATCACTGTCTATCAGGCCTGCCTCAACAATATCAGGGATAGTGTCGTTATCGCTGTCGAGGTCAAAGCGATTCTCAACTTCATCTCCATCGCTGTCAGATAAAATACCACCGTCACCTAATGGAGAAACCGTTACACCCCTCAAAACAACTCGACCACCGTAAAATGTCGTATCGACATAAAAGTCAGGCGTTTCAGTTAGGGTTACGCTCGCAACAATCTCGCTATCGACAATGTAGTCTAAATTAGACCCATTAACTTCAATGGTAAATACGGTCGTATTATTAACACTACCCCAAATATCCATAAACACGCCATTTTCCATAACGCCAAATACCCCGGGCTCAATCCAGAAACCGTAATCTATATCATTCTGACCTTCGCCTGTTTCTGTTACGCCCAGACCGACTATTACTGCAAACTCTGAGGAATTACTCTCTAGGCTCCAACTCACTTGAGCGCCGCCGGTAAAGCCAAAAGTGGACAAACGTGAAGAGGTGGCCGAGCGTCCGTAGATTGATGGAGCATTAGCAGCGTTAAATAGAATATTATTGTCGCTTAATACCTCCAAATCACTCGTTAGTGTCCAACCCGTAACAGGTGTGGGGCCATTGCTACCGCTTTCTGCATCATTAGATAAACCATCATTGTCTGCATCAATGTCAGCATTGTCTCCAATACCATCACCATCGCTATCTGTAGACTCAGCGGGGTCATTCGGGAAGGCATCTGAATTATCACCGACACCATCGCCATCAGTATCTACTGCTTCTGATGGATCACCTGGGAAAATATCCGCATTATCTCCAACACCATCACCATCACTGTCCATGGTTTCCGATGGATCAGTTGGGAAAGCATCGGTATTATCACCGACACCATCACTATCACTGTCCGCTGATTCCGTCGGGTCAGATGGGAAGACATCGCTATTATCACCGACACCATCGCTATCCGTATCCAGCCACTCAGTGGGATCACTTGGAAAGGCATCAATGCTGTCGACAAAACCATCACCATCGCTATCGAGTGGTGGCTCAGTGGTTTCGATCAAATCATCAACACCATTGCCGTTGGCATCGGTACCACCGCCGGTATCACCACTATCAACACGGCCATCGTTATTGGTGTCGAGGAAACCATAAGCTCCACTAGCGATATCGTAGGCTGTACCATCATTAGCGGGATTCAAGCTTTCGAGATCGATATGGTTAGGAATGCCATCGCCATCTGAATCTGGCGCCAAGGCCACGGAGCCTCTCTCAATGGCACTATCAACTTGGTAATCGCCATCACCATCCACTAAACCAATTTCGATAATATCGGGGATGGAGTCGTTATCACTATCCAGATCAAGGCGATTATCAACACCATCGCCATCACTATCAGGTGTGCTTCCGCCACCGCTGCCCAGTGGCCCAGCCACCACATTGGCCAAGGTAACGGAGTCGCCGTAGAAGGTGGAATCAACATACAGGTCTGGACTGCCAGTGACCGCCCTAGTCGCAACCACCTCTCCGTCCACTTTATAATTTAACGTTGATCCATCCAGCTCTATTGCAAACGCTGTGCTATCAAGCGCTGGCCCATAGATTTCGACAAAGTTACCATTTTCCATCAGCGCATAAAAACCTGGTTCAATCCAGAAACCAAAGTCTATATCTTCTTGGCCATCACTGGTTTCATTAAGGCCCAAGCCTATAATTCCAACATATTCTTCGGAGGTATCCGCTGCCGTTAGATTCCAACTCACCTCAACGCCGCCACTGAAACCCATCGTTGATAAACGAGCCGAGCGTGCTGAGCGCCCGTAAATTGGGCCAGTATTGGCTTGGTTAAAGACAATATTATTGCCGTCTACTAGGGTAAGATCTTCACTCAAGGTCCAGTCGGTGATAGCCACTGGCGCATCTGGGCCACTGAGAGCTTCAGCATCGTCCGCGAGACCATCAGCGTCGGCATCTGCTGGGGTATTTAAGTCGCTAATGTCGAAGAAGTAGGCTGAGCCAGATACAAGACCAAGATCACCGTCGCGCTTATCGCCAATGAGTGTCGTATCATCCGACAAGGCTAAGGCCCAGCCAAAATCCTCATTGGATGAGCCATCACCAGGTAATAATTTTTCCTGTTCACTCCACGATCCAGCATTGTTAACAAAAATATAAGCACCGCCCGTTGAACCTTGCCCATAAGCACCAATCAATGCAGTCCCCTCATTTAATGCGACGGCATTGCCAAAGCGTGCACTGGCCACTGGATCGCTGGCTTGCAGTTTCTGTTGCTCGGCCCATACGCCTCCGATACGCTCGAAAATATAGGCTGCTCCAGCATCATTAACCCTTTCGTTATCGCCGGAAGCTCCTATCAGAGCGACATCACCCGATAACGCTACACCTATACCGAAAAAGTCCCAAAAGTCCCCATCACTAGCTGTTAGTTTTTGTTGCAAACTCCATATTTCTGATTCACGAACGTACACATAAGCAGCGCCCGAATTTTCTGCGTTATCGTCGTCCTGATATGCGCTAATTAAGGCAGTATCGCCATCAAGAGATACCTCAAGACCAAAGAGATCACTCAAATCACCATCGCCGGAAAACAATTGTTGTTGTTCAACCCAAACTCCGCCGGTACGAACAAAGACAAAAGCCGAACCGGTAGCCACGCCGCTATCATCATTTGCATTTGCGCCTATAAGTGCAGTATCACCTGAGACAGCGAGGCTACGGCCAAATGTATATGCACTTGAACCGAGGTTAGCGGTAAGGATTTGTTGTTCAATCCACACATCTCCGCTGCGCTCAAAGACAAATACTACGCCTTGACCGAAGCCTGAGGCGCCCACTAAGGCAGTATCGCCTTCTAATGCAATGCTGGTTCCAAATACATCGCCACTTGAGAGCTCACTCACCACTAGCTCTTGCTGCTCTAGCCATAAACCTTCCGCATTCCGGACGAAGATATAGGCTGTGCCAGAGTGCTCTCCATTCCTGTATGCTCCGATCAAAGCTGTATCACCGGATATTGCTACCTGATCACCAAATCGATCTAATGCTCTACCGTCACTGGCAAAGACTTTTTGATGAGAACGATTCAGATTTGTACTTGGGTCATTGGCCGCATCATTGATTAAGGTACCAAAGCGATACTCATCCACATTGCTCCAACTATCACCATCTAAATCCAGCGCGCCATCAGTCAAATCTTCCGGGTTTAAACCGTTGGCGGTTTCAATGGGATTAGGAATACCATCGCCATCCATATCGGCATCGGCGTTATTACCAATGCCATCGGCATCTGTATCGGCAGATTCAGTGGGATCAGTCGGAAAGACATCGGCATTATCACCGACACCATCGCCATCAGTATCCGTGGTTTCTGTGGGGTCGCTTAGGAAGGCATCCGCATTATCACCTACGCCATCCCCATCGGTATCTACCGACTCTCCTGAGTCCCGAGGGAAGGCATCAAATTCATCAAGTACACCATCGTTATCATCATCGGGGTCTACTGAGTCAAATATCCCATCTCCATCAGCATCGGGATTAATAGACAACATTAAGGCTTCCATATCCAAAATGCCACCGGTAACCGTTAAGCCTGACCAAGCGGCAACAGGTCTCGCGCTATCTAAAAGTAGCTGTTTAATTTCTAAATGCGTTAAGCTTGGGTCTTGAGCCCAAGCTAAAGCGATCGCTCCCGTTACAACGGGGGTGGATTGTGATGTGCCGTTAAAAAAAGTGTACCCTGTATCGCTAGCCTCATCGGTCGAGTTAAACTCTGAAGGTGCCGCCAAATCAACCGAAGTAAGGCCCCAGTTAGAGTAAGAAATTCTATTCTCTAAGATGTTACTGGCCGCCACAGAAATTATATTATCGTTAGGATAACTTTGAGGATAATGCGGGCTTAGGTCCGTATCCCTCCCATTATTACCTGCCGCAAAGAGAAATATGTGCCCTACGGTTTCTCCCGCAGTAATTGCATCAAGCATTGCTGCACTATAAGGTCCGCCACCCCAACTGTTATTGGAGAGTCTTGCGCCCTCATTTACCGCGTAATTCATACCTTCGATCAAATCAGACGTTGATGTTGTAAACGCATTAAAGTCCATTCGCACTTCCATTAAGTCACAATCCCAGGCACTACCAACATAGCCTATTGCGTTATCGCCTTGACCACACATCGTACCGGCAACAGGCGTACCGTGCGCCTCACTTCCTAATCTAAGAACAACACCGCCCACATCATCCACATAGCCATTGCCATCATCATCGAGACCATTACCGGCTATTTCATCGACATTTACCCACATGTTATCTCGCAAATCTTCATGGGTGGATCTTATGCCGTTATCGATAACAGCTATAGGCCCTATGGCTGTTGCATCTGTCGCAATATCCCAAGCGGCAAATGCATTAATTTGATCTAACCACCACGCATCTGCCAAGCCAGCACCTGTGCCGGGATCATTTGAAACCAACGAAAGCTCAAATATATAATCAGCTTCTGCATAAACAACATTGTGGTGGCTATTAACCATTTCTAATGCACTAATAAAATCTACGCCACTTGGAATAGAGAAACGATGCAAGCCTTGAGCAACAACACCCTTGCCAAGTACTTTCTCATGAGAAAAATTGATATCTGCTAATGCTATTTCAGGAACTGCATTCGCATTCAAACGAACAACCAAAATGGAAGCTGCGCGTTTTGCCTGATCCATTTGCTTGAAAGTCGGCAAAGCCAATACGTCGTTGCCCTTGTCAAAAGAGTAAGACTCAAACTTCAACCAACCCGTCGTTCTAGCCTGCTCTTCATGTGCTCTAATTTGTTCACGCCAGTAGTCGCTATCTGGGTGATTAAAGGTCGCAACCTTAGCTCTAAGCTCTTCTGGCCAATGTCGAGGAAGATCTGATTCGGAAATTTGCTCGCGGTGAGTTTGGGCGGCTATCGATACTGTTTGATAAGCAGATTGCTGTTGTTGGCTATTGGTCTGCGGGCCACCTGAACCAGCAGTAGTCAAAACTGATTGATTACTGGCATCAGAACTTGTGCTTGTCCCATTTTGTTGCTCTACGGACGCTGGTTTGGCCCCTTCAGAATGGAGCCAAACAGGGATTACGAATAGGATGCTGAGGGACGATAGGACCCAAAAAGTTTTATTTTTGAAAATTTTAGCGATAGATGCTGACATTGCAGACCTCCTTGTTTTTGATTATTTTATCCCATTCAACAGTGACGACAGACCAATAATCTACTCGTCTTTAGGGCACCCACTGTGGAGTATTTCACAAATGTAACTGATTTTTTTATTATATGCAAAGTCTTTAAGCGTTTTTTATTTTGCCTGTTACGCTGTTAGTAAAACTCAGGATATGGTCATTTAACGTTAACGAGCGCTAAATAAGCCAATTAATGTTTACCCTTATTTTCACTTGGATCCAGAGTCAGCACTTGAGTTTCAGCCTGTTTAATTTCCTTAGATGTATTAACCCTTGTTTCTAATTCTCTAGCCTGTTGCTTGAAATGCATTTCATCTTTAAAACCGCAGCTAACGCATTCGCGCTTGTCTTTTTCGTTTTCTTTGTACATCATCAGCTTATCCATTGCTGAGCAACGAGGACAAATTGCGCCGGCAATAAATCGTTTTTTAACTTTTTCTGTCATGTCTTAAAACCCATTTCTATGGTGTTGCTATTAATTATACGCCCTAAAAGGTGCCACAAAATAAATTAACAAACTTAACACTAAACTTAACACTGAAATACTCATCATTGTACGCCAAGCATTTTTTGTACGTTTTAAAATATCAAACTCTTTGACAAAAATAGTTTCGCAGGCGCCATTACCGGTATCGGTTCTTACCGTACTGGTGCCTCGCATCCCACCGCCTTCCGCACCATAAGATGATAGATAACCAGCCACTCGAATTTGATCTCCGATAGCTAACTTTTGGATTTTTTTACGAATGCCTTCATCACTAGAAATCAAATGATTATTAGAAATTTCGTTTTGATTGAAACTATCCCAAGCGAGATTACTGCTTGTTTTAAAGTTACAAGTAAACTGGCGATTCCAGAAATCAAATTGATTAAGGTAAGCGCTTAACGCCGTCTTGCCCCACACCACGCAAACGTCAGCCATGTTTAGATGATCGTTCCATAGCTTGTGTAGCATACTATCCCCATCATGATGACGATAGGAAACCACCAAACCATACAACTCATACTCATACTGTGGCTCAATGATATATTCAATGCCACTGTAGTCAGTCTGAAACGCTGGCTTTTGGATTACCGATTGCGTGGGCTCATTATTAAGTTCGACGACTGTATCTATACTCTCGGGAAATTCATTTCGTTTAAGAAATGACACCAAAAATAAAACGATACTAGCTAAAATAACTAGGTTAATTAGTTTAGTCAACGCTTACAGTAATCCGGCATGTCGTAACAATGCCGCTATATTAGGCTCTCGGCCTCGAAAGGCTTTAAATAACTCCATCGGTTCTTTGGAGCCACCATTTGCTAATATGGTATTTAAAAATGCTTCGCCCGTTTTTTTATCAAAGATTCCTTTTTCTTCAAATAGCGAAAAAGCATCCGCTGATAGCACCTCAGCCCATTTATAGCTGTAGTAACCCGCTGCATAACCACCGGCAAAAATATGACTAAACCCATTTTGAAACTTATTGAATGAGGGCGGCTGCATTATAGACACTCGAGCCCTAATATTATCTAATACTACTTGAACCGGCATAGGGGAGTCTTCATTATAGTCTGTATGCAAAACCATATCGAACAAGGAGAATTCGATTTGTCGTAGCATTTGTATCCCTGACTGGAAATTTTTAGCTGCCAACATTTTTTCAAGTAAATTGTCTGGCAAGGGCTCTCCCGATTCATAATGACCGGAGATCATTGAGATCACTTCTTTTTCCCAACACCAGTTCTCTAAAAACTGACTAGGCAACTCTACCGCATCCCAAGCGACACCGCTAATACCACTAATAGCTGAATCCGTCATTTGAGTCAGCATATGATGCAAACCATGACCAAACTCATGAAACAAGGTGGTGACTTCTTGATGTGTAAGCAAGGATGGAGTGACTCCAACCGGGGGGGTAAAGTTGCACGTAAGATAAGCCACCGGCAACTGTAACTCTCCGTTGCTTAGCCGTCGGGTGCGACAATCAGCCATCCACGCACCACCGCGTTTTTTATCTCGCGCATAAATATCAAAATAAAAATAAGCGATGATTTCACTTTCTTTTTTAATTGAAAAAAACTGTACATCTTTATGATATAGCTCAACTTCTCTAACGGCATCTATTTGAATATTGAATAATATATTAACTACCGCAAACATTCCGCTCATGACTTTTTCGGCGGGAAAGTAGGGGCGTAAGGCTTCTTGTGCTATGGCATAATCCTGTTGCCGTAATTTTTCGCTGTAGTAAGCCACATCCCATGCTTCTAATATTTCAATATCATTTTCTGTTTTAGCAAATCCCTGCAAATCAGCTAAATCTTTTTTAGCGATGGGCAGAGATTTTTCTGCGAGCTCATTTAAAAAATCGATCACCTGCTGTGGTGACTCCGCCATTTTAGTTGCTAATGATAATTCCGCATAATTATTAAAGCCTAAAAGCAAGGCCAGCTCATGCCGTAGTGCCAAGGTTTCATTGATTAGTGGGCTGTTGTCCCATTCGCCGCCAGCCTTTGATGACTGAGTTGCCCGAGTCGTAAAAGCGGTATAGATTTCTTCTCTTAGCTGGCGATCGTCAGCATAGGTCACAACAGCTATATAAGAAGGCCCGTCTAATGTAATAACATAACCGCTTTTATTTTTTTGTTCTGCCATTTGCTTTGCACCTGCCAGAGCGCTTTCTGGCAAACCGACAAGTGCTTCAATGTCATCAAATTGCTTGTGCCATGCCTGAGTTGAATCTAGTACGTTATTAGAAAACTCTGTTGATAGCGTCGACAACCTTTGCTTTATTTCTCCATATCGAGATTGTTTTGCTTTCGGTAAAGCAATGCCTGATAACGTAAAATCGCGCAGCGCGTCTTGTATTACTTTTTGTTGTGGCTGAGTTAAAGCATTAAAGTCTTCGCTGGCAGCCAACGTTTTGTGAGCTTTATAAAGAGGCTCATGTTGATCAATTGCCGTACCAAACTCTGTTAGCAACTGTACACATTCGGCATAGACATCTCTTAACTCATCGCTATTTTGAACACCATTGAGATGGCTTATAGGTGACCATGTTTGATTTAGCAGATCAGACGCCTCTTCAAATGGCCCTATTAAATTGCTCCAAGACGGTGTTTGGCCTTGCTCAATCAGCTCTAGTTGCCTACCCAGTACTGACCATACTTGATCAATGCGTGTTTGCACTGCTGGCTTTATTTGATCAACTTTAATCGAGTTAAACGGTGGTAAACTATGTTGCTCAAGAAGGGGATTATTCATAAAGTATTAGTTACGTTAGTAGTGAATTCAAAAAATAGGTTGCTGGCTGTCATATAATCATGGAACATTGCTTTCAATCTTACTATCAAATCATACTATAAGGGCCTTTTACGGATGACAATTTTGTTCTAAGGCAAGGCATAAACGCACGCAAAGAGGGAGTTTATAGTAATAAATGCCCAAATGAATACGCTTTTCCTCGGTGCCCCCTTGTGGGGTAAATCCGAATGAGAGCATTTGTATCATAAATACGCTGGAGCGCTTTACTATGTCCACAATTGATCACAATAGCTCCACGGCTATTCGCACTTACAACAAGATTAGCCCGAGCCTAGGTAAAAGGGTATATGTCGACCCTGCAGCGGTTGTTATTGGCGATGTGGTTTTGGGCGATGATTGCTCCGTATGGCCTTGCACCGTTATCCGCGGTGATATGAATCGTATTCGTATCGGCACCCGGACTAGCGTACAAGATGGCTCTGTACTGCATATTACTCATGCAGGAAAGTTTAATGCCGATGGATGGCCACTGATTATTGGTGATGATGTGACAATTGGCCACTCAGTCAACCTACATGGCTGCACTATCGGTAATCGGGTTCTTGTTGGCATTGGCTCGATTATTTTAGATGGCGCCGTTGTTGAAGACGATGTTGTCATCGGTGCCGGCACCCTAGTGCCACCAGGAAAGGTATTAAAAAGCGGCTTTATGTATATGGGCAGCCCATCTAAAGAAATTAGACCGCTTAAAGAGTCTGAGAAGGCATTTTTTCTCTACTCTTCACAGAATTACGTTGACCTTAAAGAATCGTTTTTAAGTCAAGAACAGTAATAGAGAAATACGCTACCTACCGACTAGCGATAGGCAAGTGATCACCCTTCGCTAGTAAAGGCCACGGCCACGAGTCAATTTACCTTTATGAAACATTAGGCATTATGTTGATTGCTTGTGGCGTTGTGGTTATTCAGGTTTTTTCGTGTATCAATGGATCACATTAGATGCATCGCTTTCTGTTAGCTCGTCATGCAAAGCCTAGCTGGGATTTTCCTGCACAATAAGATCATAATAGACCGCTTAATCGACGCGGAGAAATTGATGTCATGCTGATGGCTAGACGCTTACTGATTCGTAACCAAGATCTCGATACCGTTATCAGTAGCACTGCTTTAAGAGCACTTGGGATAGCAAAGCCCGTTGCTATCAGCTTGAGCACCAGACTCACAGAAGACTCTTCACTCTACACTTTTTCTAGCCGAGCATTAAAAAGACAACTTTTTTGCCCCCCGAATGCGTATCAACGGGTCGCTTTTGTTAGTCACAATCCCGCCATTACCCAGATAGCGGCTTGCTTAAGCACACAGCCAATAGATAATATATCCACCTCCGGGGTTGTTACATTTAATTGCGACATTAATCACTGGCATGAACTAACTAAAAACGTCTGTCGTATGGATTATTTTGACTACCCAAAAAAACTATCTTCTTAAAACTAAATGGCAAAACCTATGCAATATCTCCACACCATGGTTCGCGTTAATGACCTAGATTCCTCCTTGGATTTTTACTGTAACAAGCTGGGGTTAGTTGAAACCCGCCGTTACGATAATGAGAAGGGCCGTTTTACACTTATTTTTCTAGCCGCAACTGATGATGTTGTTCATGCCAAGAAGGATAAAACGCCTCTTGTTGAGCTAACGTATAACTGGGAGCCCGAAGACTATGATAGTGGGCGTAATTTTGGTCATTTAGCCTATCAAGTGGATGATATTTATGCACTTTGTCAATCGCTAATGGATAAGGGCGTGACCCTTAACCGACCACCCCGCGATGGACATATGGCATTTATTAGATCACCGGATAATATTTCGATTGAATTATTACAAAAAGGCGATGCCCTTGAGCCACAAGAGCCTTGGATATCGATGGAAAATACCGGGACGTGGTAGTTATTAACAATAGGTTATTAGGAATAAGAAGAAAGTAGAACCGAACAATAGTAATTATTTAGCTCTAGAGGCATAGCTTGCGAGTGGTCCACCCGTCCATCCCGCCATTTTTAACACTTCCTTTTTAAAGCTGCCTCTAATTAGCGCCACCCATTTTCACAACATCTTCAGGCTCAACAATGCGCAAAGATTGATTCACTTAATACTTTCCTTTCATTTACAACTAAAACATAGGTGCTGCAGCCAACACCTTTTATTACAATAAAAACTATTGCTGTGATTTATTTATCTATTGAGCATAGGCTCTAGTTTTTAACGATTAGCAAGAGAAAGAAATCGCTTGCATTGTCATACCCAGATTACCGCAAGCCGCTGGGAGACGATCGAACGATTACTGAGATAAGATTGGAGTCCAGAATAGATACAAGGGTGGCTAGATGATTAAGGTTTGCCTACGGTCAGCCAAGAATGGAGTTGTCAATCTATCTTGAAAGATAAAAGCCAGAGTGGCGATTTGTACACACATCGGCGCTGCCAGAAACAACGAAAAAAGCGTTACGGCAGTATAGACAAACGTCGGCAGCTAAAAAACAGAGTGGGCATTGATGAATGCCCTGCGGTTGTTGATCAGCGTAGTCGTATAGGTACCTGGGGAATCGATACGGTTATCGGGCTCCAAGGTGGTTCAGTATGGATCACAGCGGCAGAGCGTAAGACACGATTGAGTATTGTAGTGTTGTCTCCAGATAACAGCGAAGTCAGTTAAGGATGTATTGATCGATGCACTAACACCGATACTAGCTGCATGTTAAGGCGCTGACCTATGACCATGGTAAAGCGTTCGCGCTTCACGACTCTATCACTAAGACACTAGAGGCCAAAGGTGACATTGTGCACCCTATCATTCTTGGGCGCGTGGTTTGAATGAAAACATGAACGGCTTGATTTGGCCGTATGCACCGAAAGGTTCGCAGTTTGATCACTTGACGGAAGAGGATACGAAACGCGTCATGAACAAACTCAATAATCGCCCAAAAAAATACTTGGGTTTTAAAACACTCGATGAAATTATGTTTGGGATTAAACCACCGATTATACAAGCGAGTTGAATCCGCGTTCATTATTATTTACAGAGATCGAATTTATCAATCTATTTTTGATAAGGTTAAGGTGCTGCTTAGGGAGCCGCTGATAAATATTGATCAGAGGCTCCCTAGCTTAGGCTTTCGAAACGAGCCTGCGCCAGATTCTTAGTCACATTGTCGTGTGTAAAAACATGTCCGTTCATTGAAATGTAAATGCCTGCGGGAAGCAGTAGTGCGCTCGCCACCGCAAAACCAAGATTAAAAGGAGCATCGCTATAACGCATCCGGGCTGGCTGCATAGCTCCGACCAGCACAATCGTTTTGGTTTCTATTGAAGCTTTAGCAATAGCTTGTGCCGTCGCTGCCATTCCATCGGTGCCGTGAGTAATAATTATTTGCCTACTATCACTACTGACGATTTTATCAACTATCAGCTGTCGATCGACATCACCTATATCCAAACTATCCTTCTTTAGCAGCGATTCTATATGGTAGTCCAGAGACAAATTGGCTTCTTTTAATATTGGCTTAACTTGAGGTTCTCCAATAGAAAACTCGCTATTAGCGTCAAAATAGATTTTGTCGAAGGTCCCGCCGGTAGTAAAGATAGTTAACATAAATAGACTCTAGTTAAGATTTTGTAACCCACTTCACAATATAAAAAAAGTAAAAAACCTTAATCCTATATAAAATATTATCAGAAAATCACTCTAAAAATAACCGTGCTTTTTAAAGGATCAGCAATCTAACCCTTCATAGAATCAATTTGTATTTGTGTCCATTGTTGAACCTCTTTCATAACTGCCTTAGTATTTTTATCCCTTAGGTCAATTGGGTCGCCAATGACAACCTGAACAACACCAGAGTTTTTAGTCAATTTTTTATTCAGCCAATAATATCCGGCATTGTGCGCAACCGGAATAAGCGGTACGCCCGCCTGTTTAGCAACATCAGCCGCGCTACGCATATAGCTACCTAGTTGACCCGCCTCCACTCTCGTTCCTTCAGGAAAAATGAGTACATTTTTTCCGGCTTTTAAGCGCTCTAAACCTAAACTTTTTATTTGTTTAATCGCTTGTATTGGGTTACTGCGGTCAATGCCTATAGGCTGGGTCATTTTTAAACCCCAGCCAAAGAAAGGAATATAGAGCAGTTGTTTTTTTAATACCGCGGATATGGGCCTAAAGTACCACTGTAAAAATAATGTTTCCCATGGACTTTGGTGATTAGACACCACAACGCATGGGCTTATTAATTTTTCTTTATTGCCTTTGATTTCATAGCGTAAATTGCAACACCGATGCAATAAGAATAGTGCGCTTGCATTCCAATAAACGACTATTTTAGCCGCCCACGATTTTGGCAAAAAAAGTAACGGCGCAGATAGAAGCCCAAAAAATATCGTTAGTGGAGCATAGAGGCAATAAAATAAATATGAGCGTAATTTTTTAATCATTAATACAACACTAAAAAGAGTAATTTTTTAAGAAGCGTTTGAATAAGACTGTGTTAATTTTTTGGTGAAAAACATTTGCAGCCTCCGCTCCGGCTTATTAACACGGATGTCATGCATACTGTTTTTGCAGGAGCTGGAACCAATCACGCGAATTATTCAGAGCTTACTTCAGTTAATAATTGATGAACATGCATCAACAAATGATTTTCATCATCACACTTTAAACCTCGGCAACCCTTAGCCTCGGATAATTTTTTCTCGACTTCACTCGCAAAGAAAAAAACAGAAGCTGTCGTATTACAGTCAAACTCCATTTCAATTGCATCCAGCAAACCCGTTTCAGGGGGGCGACAATGGCAGCGATTTTGTTCATCATGGGGGCAATAAAATATCGCCTCTATTGCGCCGCCGGCCTGTTCTACTCGACTAATAATTTCACTGTGTATTGCTTCGAGTTCATCAAGATCAAATAGACCTCGGCTAATTCCAGGCTGATGTGTCACTATAATATTGGTAAAGCCTGCTTCCGATAGTTTAACAATGGCAGCGATACTACCATCAATAATAGACAAGTGGGTACGGTGATTTACTCCGCCCATTTTAGCCGTATTAATTACGCCGTCTCGGCCTATCAATGCTAGTTTCATTTTATAATCGGCTTATTGTCAGTTTTATTTAGTCGCAGCTAGATAAGAAATATCAGCAACTTCCAAAAATAAATCTCTAAGTTTTTGTAATAAAGCTAAGCGATTATTTTTTAGCGCTTCGTCATCAACCATTACCATCACATCATCAAAGAAGGTATCAACGACACTTCTTAAATTCGCAAGTTCAGTTAGCGCTACTTTGTATTCCCTTCTATCAAATAAAGGCTGAACACGACTTTGATTTTCAGCGATCGCTACTGCCAGATTTTTTTCGGCAGTTTCTTGTAAAAGAGTATCGTTAATACTGCTCAATACAGCGTCACCCGCTTTACTTAAAATATTCGCAACACGCTTATTAGCGGCCGCAAGGGCATCTGCTTCCGGCAACTGTCGAAAATGATTCACTGCCTTTACTCGTACATCGATATCTAAAGGGTGTGATAGTTTTTTTGCGCTGACCGCTTGAAAAACAGCAACGGGAATATCTTGCTCTTCGTACCAGGCACGAAAACGTTCGAGCATATAGGACAGCACCTGTTCAACCGTCTCACCGCTTTGTGGCAGAGAATCGTACTGATTAAGGCTTAAGGTCAATAACTCGCGTAAATCCAGATCGTATTGGCCTTCTACTAGAATGCGTAAAACTGCAACACTGGCGCGCCTTAAGGCAAAAGGATCTTTAGAGCCTGTAGGTTGCTCACCAATACCAAATATACCGACTAAGGTATCGAGGCGATCCGCCAACGCGATGATCGCTCCTGTCGTTGTTGCCGGCAACTTATCTTTGGCAAAACGCGGCATGTAATGTTCATTCATTGCCATGGCCACATCTGCAGGCTCGCCATCATGATCGGCATAGTAATAACCGGCGATGCCCTGCATATCAGCAAACTCTAGCACCATCTCGCTGACGAGATCGGATTTACAGAGTTCACCGGCGCGAGCGGCTAAGGTAGAGTCCGCTTTTAGTTTTGTCGCGATCGCGACAGCAAGCTGAGCTATGCGCTCTGTTTTTTCGTAAAGTGTTCCGAGCTTAGCCTGAAAAACAACTTTTTTTAATGCCTTACGCTTTTCAAGCAAAGACGTTTTTTTATCGTTTTCAAAAAAGAAAGCTGCATCGGATAAGCGAGGACGAATGACTCGCTCATTACCATCAATAACCTGTGCTGGGTCCGTGCTTTCTATATTGGCAACAGTGATAAAGTAGGGCATTAAGCGCTGATTAGCATCGACGATGTGAAAATATTTTTGATGCTCTTTCATAGAAGAAATCAAGGCTTCGGCTGGCACGCTTAGGAAGCGCTCATCAAAACGACCGGTTAACGCGATAGGCCATTCAACTAATCCCGTCACTTCATTCAACAATTCTGTATCTATTACGGCGTGGCCACCCTGTTTTGCTGCCTCGGCTTCTACTTGCTCCAGAATAAGCGCTTTACGCTCATCAAAATCGGCCATGACATAAGCCACATCCTTTAACTGGCTTACATAATCACCAGCAGATTGAATATCTAAATCTTGATTGTAATGAAAACGATGGCCGCGAGTGGTTCGATTAGCTCGATGGCCAAATAATGTGGCGTCTATAATTTCATCGCCAAATAGCATCACCAACCACTGCACTGGCCGAACAAATTCATGGCGATTCGCACCCCAGCGCATACGTTTTGGAATGGGTAGCGTCGTAAGGGACTGCTTAACAATATCCTCGAGCAACTCGACGGTGGCTTTGCCGCCAGCCTGGGTTCGAAAAATCAGTTTATCAATTTTACCGTCATTTTCACTAAGTAGATCGGCTATTTCGATGCCATTCTTAGCAGCAAAAGCCTGCGCTGCCTTGCTTGGGTTACCATCAGCATCGAAAGCAACCTTAATCGGCGGTCCCCATATGGTGAGTTCTTCGGTGGGGGTTGCCTCATATAAACCGGTAACAAGCACAGCTAAACGGCGAGGAGCTGCATAGGGCTTTATAGACTCAAAGTTTACCTTTAAGGCACGTAGTCCCGATTCTATTCCTTTTGTAAATGCAGCTGATAAACCCAACAAAGCTTTAGGCGGTAACTCTTCTGTACCTAATTCAACTAGGAAATCCTGACTCATGTGGCACCTCCTTTTGAGCGCTTCCCTTTCTTACTGTCATCCGTAAACTGCTTTTGCAGTTCAGGGGGCGCTAGGGGAAAGCCCAGTTTTTGCCGGACATCAAAATAAGCCTGCGCTACCGCTCGAGAAAGAGTCCGCACTCTTAAGATAAAACGCTGACGCTCAGTAACTGATATCGCATGACGCGCATCAAGAAGGTTAAAGGCATGGGACGCTTTCATAACTTGCTCATATGCGGGCAAAGGAAGGCCTTCTTCTATAAGACGCTTACTTTCACGTTCACATGCGTCGAAAGTCTGAAATAAAAACTCAACATCGGCTTGTTCAAAGTTGTAGTGAGACATCTCTACTTCGTTTTGATGAAATACATCCCCGTAAGTGACTTTATTGCCCTGCGGATCGTGCGTCCAGGTTAGATCAAAGATTGAATCAACTCCCTGTAGATACATCGCAATGCGCTCAAGACCGTATGTGATTTCTCCGCTTACAGGAAAACACTCTAAGCCACCGACTTGCTGAAAGTAAGTGAACTGCGTGACCTCCATACCATTTAGCCATATTTCCCAACCTAGCCCCCAAGCACCAAGTGTCGGCGACTCCCAGTTGTCTTCTACAAAACGCACGTCGTGAACATTAGTGTCAACACCCAACTCTCGCAGAGATTCTAAGTACAGCTCTTGAATATTGTCGGGGGAAGGCTTCAGCACTACTTGAAACTGATAATAATGCTGCAAACGATTCGGGTTTTCACCGTAACGGCCATCTGTTGGGCGACGACAAGGTTGCACATAAGCACTATTCCAACTTTCGGGCCCTATGGCTCGCAAGAATGTAGCCGGGTGAAAGGTGCCTGCACCTACTTCCATATCTAGTGGTTGCAGGATAACGCAACCTTTATCGGCCCAATATTGTTGTAGAGCAAGAATAAGGCCCTGAAAAGTTTCGCTTTGTGCTGCCACGCCAGTCTCCGACAAAAAATCAAGGCTAAGATTATAGCGGGGTCGGGCAGGGAATGGTATGTATAGCCTCCTCCGATATGAAATGAGTCTGAGCAGGGCCTCGTGATTCCAGTATCAAATGATTCTCAACAACGGAGCTTGCTTAGTCGATGGTGGCAGGATGAACCTCATCATAAATATTCAACGAATCAAAACACTTGAGCACGTCAACCAGTTTTTGATCAATACGGCAGACGCTATCATTACGCCGCCATAGAAAGGCGACACGTACTGCATATCCGCTTTTGATGTAAAATAAGAATTTAAGAGAGCTTTGATACAAGCAAAAATCGGTTAAACCGATTAAAAAGCACTACATAGTGTTGATTCTTTATAGTGTTGATTCTTTCGAGATGTCCATATATATCCGTTCTGTAATTTTCGCATCTATGAATTGTGTAATAACTATAACGAATGTCAAGAAGCGGGTTTAGAAATGATTACCATTTTTAGCTCTACAACAGAAAAAATCAAAAAACATGTTGCTTTACATCCCAGGCAATTTCATTTATTCGCGGACCCTGACCTACAGCTCTACCATCAATATGGTGAAGAGTAATCATCTACAGCGTTGGTCAAAGCATTATTTTTTAACGTCCAGACCATCAGAAAATAACACCTTGAACTAAAAAACAATCAAAAAAATGATCTATGCCTATTTGGCGATGACAAGAAGTGCTGGATCATTTTATGATTGAGTCCAAAGAACGCATTACTGACTACGTTTAACAAAACTCAGTTACACAGAATCATTTACACTCTCTGCGGAGAGCCAGTGGCAATGCGATAGATGGCCGACCAGCAGAAACAGACGCTGGAAAGCAAAGCTTACCGACATCCTTGTCGGCAAAAGCGCGACGCTTGCAGCTAAACGCCACGAGGCACTCATGGTGGCAGCCTTCACAGCGCGCTCGAAAGAAACCCTATTCTAGACGGTCGTATTCCAAGAAAATCATCGAACTCTCGTTGAATGTAACACATCATAGCATCCGCCAAACCCCCTGCTGCTGGCGCTATCGCTTCGTACCACTTTTTGACGGTCGCAGTGGCTTGAAGACCACAATATCGAAGCTGTTTATAGCCTTTAGGGAGAATATGCTAAGCATCCTACCAATAAAGGTTTCGGCTTCTATCGTTTCGTACTCACGCGCTTTGGTTCGGTGAGGTTGATAGTAATATTTTATATTTTTATCCTAGTCGACGATTCTTGATACACCGATCGTCGGCGCGACGCTAGATATTTTGTTAGGTACTTTATCAAGCCCTAGTAGGCCTTAGTAGACTTGATGGCTTACCCGGATAAGCATAAAAACCATCGGGATGATCCTCCCATAATGGCTTGATTGCCACCCCCCCTCTCAAAAAATTCTACCCCCATTAAATCTAATGAATACTTCTGCCATAGCATCCTAAGACGATTCAACGATAAGCGCTTGAATCGTTTTTAAATAAGTTCAGCTAAGCCAGACCCATAAACCGAGAATGCAAGTGACCCTAATTAGCGTGATTATGGAAGAGAGTGCGTAATTGCTTTGGTAACGTCAGGGAAAAGCTTCGCTACCACAAATCAACATCTTATTAATTTCAGCGTGGTAGTAACCGTTATCATAATAGGGATTGCTGGCAACGAATACTGCCCAATGCGTAGTAAAGATACGCTTAAATCGAAGGATTTTGTTCTTGATGCCCTTGACGTTCATTCCAGCCTCTCATCGCTTAACGCGAATGGCGAAAGTGGCATAGCCCTCCCATATCGTCAATTACGATTCCGTGCGCAAACCCTTATGGGCTCTGGATTTTAGGGTAAAATTCCTAGGGGGTAATAAATTTTTTGTATCGACTCAAACATAATCAGTCATTAGAAAATCAAGCTAAATTTAATTATAAAAAATAAAATATTGTAAAATATAATTAAAAATCACTTTTAATTGACCTTCCTCGGCCAATTGCATAATAAGCAATACCCTTTTCCTCTAGCCTTGCGGGGTTATATAAATTACGGCCATCAAAAATAACCGCATTCACAATTTCTGCTTGAATTAAGTCAAAGTCTGGCACTTTAAAGTTTTGCCATTCAGTACAAATAACCAAACCACTAACCCCCTTCAAAGCAGCCTCTTTAGTGCCCACTAACAATAAATCATCTCGATAGCCATAAATACGCTGGCATTCTTCCATTGCTTCTGGGTCATAGGCTTGCACTTTAGCTCCGGCTTTCCACAACGCTTCCATCAAGTTACGGCTTGATGCTTCGCGCATATCGTCAGTTTTGGGTTTAAATGATAAGCCCCAAACCGCAAACGTTTTACCCGCAACATCACCATTAAAGTGCTTTTCTATATAACTAAATAATTTTTTCTTTTGAGCGTTATTAACCGTTTCGACTGCCTGTAAAATAGGCGATTCGTAACCAATTTGCTGTGATGTTTTCACTAACGCCTGCACATCTTTTGGAAAACAAGAGCCGCCATAACCACAACCGGGGTAAATAAAGTGGTATCCAATACGCTCATCAGAACCGATACCTTGACGAACCATTTCAATGTCTGCACCTAACTTTTCTGCCAAGTTAGCCATTTCATTCATAAAACTAATTTTGGTTGCTAACATGCAGTTGGCTGCATATTTTGTCAGCTCTGCGCTACGCGTATCCATAAAAATAATGCGGTCATGGTTACGATTAAAAGGCTCATAGAGTTCACGCATTATTTCTTGAACATCTTCCGACTCTGCGCCGATAACAATTCGATCTGGGCGCATACAGTCACTAACTGCAGCGCCTTCTTTTAAGAATTCAGGGTTTGATACTACATGAAAATTTAGAACTGATTTGCGATCACATAACACTTGCTTAATCTTGGCCCGGACTTTATCTGCTGTACCCACCGGCACAGTCGATTTATCCAGAATAATGACTTCCCGCGTCATATAAGTTGCAATAGTTTCGGCAACAGCAAGGACATATTTTAAATCTGCTGAGCCATCTTCATCTGGCGGTGTGCCAACTGCAATAAATTGAACATCACCAAATTCAACACCCGCTTTTGCATCGGTTGTAAAGTGGATTCGGCCAGCATCATGGTTAGCTTTAACCAAGGGCTCTAAACCGGGCTCATATATGGGAATCATGCCCTTGTTAAGATTTTCGATTTTCTGCTCGTCAATATCGACACAGAACACTTCATGACCAACATCAGATAATACCGCCGCTTGCACTAAACCAACGTAACCAATACCAAAAACTGTTACTTTCATGGCCTAATTATTCCTATTAAATAAAATAATTTAATTTTATCATGCCCCCATACACATGTAGACGATAATATATCTAAATTTGCATAAGCCCCTACGCTATAGAGCTTCACATAGAGCTTGTTTGCTATACTCACAATTGCTTTAGGATAAATACCTAGACTCAACAGACAAGCTAAAGGCCTTATTTATGTCACGCCAGTTTCCAGCCAGTCGACTTAGACGTAATCGTCTTCATGACTTCTCTCGCCGCTTAGTGAGGGAAACTCACCTTAGCCCCAACGACTTCATTTATCCCCTATTTGTCGTAGAGGGTAAAAAGCAGCGCATTCCTGTTCATTCCATGCCCGGTGTTGAGCGCTATTCCATTGATGAGCTACTCAAAGCTGCCGAAGAGGCCGCCACCTTGGGGATTCCAGCCATCGCGCTCTTTCCTAATGTTGAGCCATCATTAAGAACATTGGATGGTAGTGAAGCCTACAGCCCCGATAACTTAGTTTGCCGTACCGTTCGAGCATTAAAAGAGGCTCTCCCAGAGCTAGGGGTGATTACCGATGCCGCTCTCGACCCTTATACAACCCATGGGCAAGACGGTATTATTGATAGCAATGGTTACGTTTTGAATGACATCACCGTGAAAGCACTTCAAAAACAAGCTCTCGCTTGTGCAGAAGCTGGGGCTGATGTGATCGCACCGTCTGATATGATGGATGGCCGCATAGGCTCTATTCGTGCAGCGTTAGATGATGATCATTTCATCAATACACAAATTCTAGCCTACTCCGCAAAGTACTGCTCTGCCTATTATGGTCCTTTTAGGGATGCGGTGGGCTCTACGGGCGCTCTGGGACAAGGCGATAAGATGACCTACCAAATGGACCCAGCGAATACCGATGAAGCGCTACATGAGGTGGCGCTGGATATTAGTGAAGGTGCCGATATGATTATGGTCAAACCGGCCATGCCTTATTCGGATATTATACGCAGAGTCAAAGATGAATTTAAAATGCCTACGTTTGCTTATCAAGTAAGTGGCGAGTACAGTATGCATCAGTTTGCTATTCAACAGGGTTTTCTTAACGAAGGCGTTATTTTGGAATCACTCATTGCTATCAAGCGTTCTGGCGCTGATGGTATCTTGACGTATTTCGCTATAGAAGCAGCAAAACAACTACAGAATTAGGCGTAACGTTAAAAATAGTAATTTTTCTGTGCGGACGCCAACCCTAAGTACTTTAAAGTGAAAAAACTCCACGCGGAAAATAGCTATTTATACAGAGTAACTGTGGATTGACCATCTACATACCGATGAATGACTGTGTGACCAAAGCTGTCCCCCTCTAAGGAAATGGTCGAGTATGGAGCTTATATACTGGACGTACGGCCAACCGTTTTTATTTTACAGAAGCAAAAAAGTGTGGCTCCGCTATCCCAAAAATAGTGTATTTTCAGAGATACTGTTGGATTAACTCATCTATGAGGGATTAAGCTAATGAGCAGTAAAAATTTTTTTAACAAAAATAACACATTTTTTTCAAAGCTTCTTATTCGTTTTGCTTCCGAAGCCTATCACTATATTTACCCTGCGGGAGCAGAAAAACTAGCTCGCCGGCTGCTAACAAGTCCACAAAAACGACTGTCTACAGTCATTCCTGACGATATTAACGCTCAATCTCTTGCAAGCCATTATGGCGAGCTAATGACCTACTCTATTGGTAGAGGTCCCGCCATTTTATTTGTCCATGGTTGGTCGGGGTCTGGGGCACAGTTTTTTAATTTGATGCCTTATGTAGCTAAGAAAGGTTACAGAGCTTTCAGCTATGATCACTACAAACATGGTCACAGTGGTGGTAAAGAGTGTAACTACCCTCTGTTTATTCATAGTTTAGAGATATTAGAGGATTACCTTTATAATACTAAATCTCTTTTTAGAGTAGTTAGCCATTCTATGGGAGCCAGCGCAGCATTAGATTTTTTTAAAGAAAGCTCTACGCCTCATTTTTTAATTGCGCTTTTATTTAATTTTTATGAAGAGCTGGAAAAACGTATTAAAAATATCGGTATATCTCCTAGGTTATTTGTAAAAATAGTTAGCACTATCGAAGATGATTATAAAATTTCCGTAAGAGATCATGATAGTATCCGCGATATTAATTTAATAAAAAGCCCTATTAATATTATTCACAGTAAAAGTGATAAGCTTGCTCTTTATCATTTTAGTAAGGCATTAGCGGATATTCATAAAAATATCACATTGCATACTGTAGATAATATTGGACATATGCGTATTGTCGATACTCCAGAGACAACGAAAGCGCTTACAATATCTTTACGAGAAAAAAGTAAACCCCCATCAGCGACCACCTGATATATTACAAGTAATTTACACATTAAATAAGAAATAGAAGCGACCTTACACTATGACAAACAAAGCCATTATCTCAACCGATCAAGCACCAGAAGCCATCGGCACTTATTCTCAAGCCGTTAAGACTAACAATACCGTTTATTTATCTGGGCAAATCCCTTTAGACCCCAAATCAATGACACTAGTTGATGGGGATTTTGCAACTCAAACACATCAAGTATTTAAAAATTTGCAGGCTGTTTGCGAAGCGGCGGATGGTAGCTTAGCTGATATTGTTAAATTAAATGTTTTTCTAACCGATCTCAGTAATTTTGCGACCGTTAACGAAGTCATGGCGGAATATTTTGAAGTGCCTTACCCTGCTCGAGCAGCCATAGGCGTAAAAGAATTGCCCAAAGGCGCTGTGGTTGAAGCTGATGGGATAATGGTCATTTGAACTGAAGATACAGGCATAGATAATGTTTATTTACTGTGCCTGTCTATTTTTTTATCCCTCCACTAAAGTATCAAACTCCTTTCGCTTATCATCAAACCACTGATTCATAGCACCAAGACTTTTCATTAGCTCTTGCATTTTTTACATGGCAGCTAAGTGACCAACATCCTCCTGTCGAAACATTTCCATAGCATGCTGTTTGCTTAGCTCAGCCATTTCTTCAAAGGGCTCTGTGCGAAACTCTTTTTGACAGGCCCCGCCTAGTTGTTCGCCGTTCATCTTTTTCATGAGAGTCACTCCGTTTTTTATTTTTGAAAAAGATATTAGATTATGAGCTAATATAGTTATAGGTTAAGACATGAGGTGGCTAAATATTTGATGGCAGT
>JBLHWO010000013.1:0-31164 GCA_047629215.1 Cellvibrionaceae bacterium
TGGATTTACACCGGCTCTTCGTGCTGTAGCCGCTGTAGCCGCTGTAACAGCACACACAGCTGTTGCTTTTATATATGGCACCGATTTGTTACTAATCACACATTTTTACTCGTGGCTACTGAAAACGTTGAGTGCTCTTAATAACCATAAAGTTCCATAAATTAGTTCGTAATACCCCCTTTGTATTGTAATGACACTGTGATGGCGACGGTGCAGGTGTACAAGAGACCAAGTTATTGAAAAATTGGTTCCATTGCATAACCACCACAGTACAAATGCATTATCATAACACCCACTAGCATCATTGCTGATTAATTTAGGCCTTACCAAAAGAGTGTGGGGGGTAGCCTTAACTCTTTCTCTTAGCATCGTCCCCATATTCTGTGGGGGTATCCAGAATGAGCTCACTGCTAGTTGGGTGGTCTATCCCAAGGGTTAATCTACACTGAACACACGCACAAAAATCACCACCTTGTGCTGTATCTTTTGCATTTTCACTTCCCTTTAAAGTGATCAGTCTTATTAAATCTTCTTCTTGACCATCAGCTTTTACTATTCTGCCAAAAGCTTTATCGACTTCTTGCTTGAAAATTTTGTGTTGTCCTTCAGGCTTATCATTCGCTAAGTTTAGTATTTTTTCCTTAGACTCATCAATCCGTGTTAATGCGTCACTAACAGCAGCTACCTCTGCATGCATACCGTGGACATGAAATTTACCATCGTATGTACTTCCATCACTTATAAAGTTACGAAGATTGTTTTCGATTTTTGGATGAAGGTCTTGTCCACGCATTTCTTTAAATGAATTACTTACTAGTTGAAGATAAACGTTTTTATTTTTAACTGTAAACCCAAACCTATTAGTGCTGGAGACCGTAATCGCTGAATCGTTAGGGTCGTATTTTGCCTTCCACTGTTCAAACTTCCCTACGGGAACACCTCCCTTTTCTCTGCTAAGGTTGTTGTACGTTGTTGTTGGCGGCTCGGACAATCTTATTAGCTCTGAGTGTATGGCTTGCTCAACATAATCCGCTTCGCTTTTATTTAAGCCAAAACTTTGAGTTGCAGCTGTTGAAAGTTTTGTACTTAGCTGGTTAACAACTTCACCCTTTACTTTGGATTGTGAGTAGGCCATCTCGTCTCTCCGAGTATCCGGGTCGTTAGCCTTGTCATATATGGCCTGAAACGTGTTTACTGCCTGCAACTCCCCAGAATCAGTTCGAATTCTAGGCTTATCCAAAGGAGCAATTGTTGACTTAGCATCACCCAAAAATTTATTAAAATTTGCTATTAGCAACTTTTGATGTTCAGCAACCTTCAAGGGTTGCTTTTGTTGGCGTAATTTCTTTTTCCTTTGGCGGCGTGACATCTTTTGCTGTAGATGTCCTTGTGCGCTTGGAGCTGCCCCACTTGCGCCACCTGGGTTTTGTTGCGCTGCCACCGGTTGCTTTTTATTCTGTCCTTTTGCACTAGGAGCTGCCCCACTTGCACCACCTGAGTTTTGTTGCGCTGCCACCGGTTGCTTTTTATTCTGTCCTTGTGCGCTAGGAGCTGCCCCACTTGCGCCACTTGGATTTTGTTGCGCTGCCACCGTTTGCTTTTTTTGAGGTCCTCGTGCGGCAATAGTTGCCCAACTTGCTCCACCTGACTGTAGAGCTTGGACTGTATTTGCATTGACCATAGGCGCGACAACAGGATGAAGGTGAACACCTCGACCTACTAACCCTGGAGGATTGCTTGTCGTTGTACTATTGGCAAAAGCGCTATTGGCAGCGGCAGAAGATCCGCTAGCAGCTTGTTTGGAGGCAGCACTTTTTATGGGTGTAGTGCTCATAGTGCCTTTTTGTTGCACACTCCTAGTATTTTTTGATATCGGCATATATCCTCAGTGCCAATTAACCTAATGTCATTGGAATAAGTTGAAAATCACGCCAATAGGTGGAATGCCATGCCATATGGTTCATTTTATGAGCAGGTGTAAAGCAGGAAGCGCAATAGAAAACCGATCTTTGGTACACGTGCTCTTCTTTTGTAGTACTTCAAAACAAAAATGGGGCCGGAAACAAAATGGGATCGGACCAATATGACTCCTTGAAAAATAATGAAATTTGTGAATATTTCTCACCTTTCAGCGGCTTAAACACCGTTTTTTGTACTCATAATCCTTTTTTTAAGAAGTAAGATATATGACTAGAGCTCGTAACTTGGGATAAGCGAGTGCGCCTTCTATCATTTGTTAACAGGCCGATGAGTTTTTCGCCTTTCATTGTTCGTATTAGAAAAATGAAGGGACCGATGACAAATAGGCATTGTTAGTATTATCGTTTGTCACAGGCCCCTTTTTTGTTGTTTGATTAGCTACTTATTCTCGCTCACCCATCTTTATAGCAATTGTGCAAACAGTGTGAAAGTGAGTGTTTTGCCAAGATTTTATGTGCTAGATCAATTAAATTAAGCTGTGGCTTTTCTATTAATCTAAACGACTGAATTATACGATGATAAAACTCGGAATCCGAAAAAAACTGGTAGCTGCCTTCGTCGGCGTTGTTTTATTGGTCATTCTGGTGACATTTATCGCGGTATGGATCAGTTTCCGAGCAGGCTTTCTCCAGTACATCAACGATTTTCGGTATGAATCCTTAGTGCAGGTGAGCGAAACACTGTCGCAAAAGATACAAAGTGAGTCTGATTGGCAAAGGGTGGTTAACAATCCACGGTACTGGCGTGATTTTTTACGCCAGAATAGATCCGATGACCGTAACCGGCGTCATAATCGAGATAATAGAAGGCCTTCTTTAGAGCGCTTCTTACTGTTAGATGTCAATAAAAAGCATATTTACGGTAGGCGAGAAAAGCTTGGGGAATTGTTATTAATCCCTATCTCGATTAAGGACAAAGTAAGGGATAGAAACCTGACAACAAGCGGTGATCGTGTCTTAGGATACGTTGGGTTAAAACCGTTAAAGAATTTGAATAATCGAGCGGATAAAGTCTTTGTTGATAAACAACTGAAATTTTTTACCGTAATCGCACTATTTGCTATCGCAATGGCAGTTATTGTTGCGTATTTCTTATCAAGCTGGATGGTCTCGCCCCTACAGCGTCTCGTTACGGCTATGAGTGCGCTTATGAAACGTGATTACACGGTGAAAGTTGACTACAAGGCGAATGATGAAATCAGTCACTTAGTACAATCATTTAACCAACTGACGCAAACACTATCGCAACATGAAAAATCACAGCAACAATGGATTGCCGATATTTCTCATGAATTGCGTACACCGCTGACCATTCTACGGGGCGAATTAGAAGCCGTGCAGGATGGCGTTAGGCTACTGAATCAACAAGGTATTGACTCACTCTATGAAGAGGTGCTCCGATTACAACGGATTGTGGATGACCTACACCAATTATCGTCATCTGATCATGGGGCAATGCGCTATATCTTTACTTCCGCATCCTTGGTGGACATTATTCAGAATGTACTGCGCAGCCAGGAGATATCTTTAACGGATCATCAGTTAGCGAATGAAATCATAAAGGTTGGTATTGAGCGGCCAGTTTATGGCGATGCCGATCGATTACGCCAACTCTTCCAAAATTTATTACAAAACTCTATTCGTTATACAGAAAAAAATAACGCAATAAGAGTCACACTTAATTTTGATAATAAGGATTTCGCCGTTGTCATCTGGGAGGATGGGCCTCCAGGAGCACCTTCCTCATCTCTGGCGAGATTATTTGACCGGCTTTATCGTGAAGAAAAATCGCGGAATCGTCGGCAGGGCGGTAGCGGCTTGGGTTTATCTATTTGTAAAAATATTGTCGAGGCGCACAATGGGAAGATTAAGGCCGCTCACTCATCACTGGGTGGTTTAGCTATTGACTTACAGTTGCCTTTTGCTAAATAAAATCGATTACTTAAAATGCTGTTATGACTTTCTATTATTACCGATTTACTGACTAACGCCATTATGCCTACAAAAATATTAATTGTTGAAGATGAAGTTAAAGTTGCTGGCTTATTAGAGGATTATCTACAACAATCTTCCATGGAAACGTATATTGTATCGGATGGTGCTGAGGTATTGTCTGAGATAGAACGTGTTCACCCTGACTTGATACTACTAGATATCATGTTGCCGAATAAAGACGGCATCAGTCTTTGCCGCGAAATCCGTCAAACAAACGCTATGCAAACTATCCCTATCATCATGACAACGGCAAAAGTAGATGAACTTGACCGCTTGCTAGGCTTGGAAATTGGTGCCGATGATTATATTTGCAAACCCTATAGCCCAAGAGAAGTGGTTGCCAGAGTAAAGGCCGTACTGCGCCGTTACCTCCAGCCTAGGTCAACGGACCAGGTATTATTTGCAGTCGGTTTGGATCTAAATCATGAAAAAATGCAAGCGCGACTTGATGGACATAAACTACCCTTAACAACAGTTGAATACGCATTACTTAGAATAATGGCAGAATCTCCTGGGAGAATATATTCTCGATCTCAATTGATGGATGGAATTTACACTGACCATAGAGTGGTGTCAGAAAGAACTATCGATAGTCATATCAAAAAATTACGTCAGAAAATGTCTACTATTGAAAGTGCGACAGCGTTAATTCATTCTGTGTATGGAGCAGGCTATAAATTCGAAGAAGAGATTTCTTTGTAATCGTTATTTTACTAGTAACTTGGAGGACCAATAATATATTAGCCAAAGACGATACTTTCATTATTATTTACATATTTCGCCCTCATTATTTGCACAGTTTTTTTTTATTATAGCCTTGACTCTGCGAACAGCATTTTATGTAAGCAACTTAATACTAATGATCACTATTGAGGTTTTATTATGAAACTATTAACTAGAAAAAAACGTTATTTAATTCCTGTTGCTCTAACTGCGGCTGTGCTTTCTTCTGTCGCCCTAGCTCACGGAAAAAGCGGTGGTGAATACGCGAGTCGTTTAGCCGATAAACTGTCACTGACAGAAACACAACGAGTAGAATTTGTTAAGGTGATAAAAACGCAACATGAAAAACGCCAAGTGATTAAGGGTGAATTACGTGAACTGAAAAAAGCTAAATTTCAAACACTTCGCGAGGAAACTAGGGCTGAACTCGAAACGGTACTGTCTGCTGAACAGCTAGCGTTACTGGGTGAACGAATGGAAAAACGCATGAAAAAATACAAAGGAGAAGGCGAGAAACACCGTTCGCATGAGCATCATCACTAAGTAACAAAATCAAGGGGTGTGGTGCTGGCCTTTTGAATCAGTAGCTCAGCAAGGTGTGTATACCTCCTGTATGCAAGGCCAAGGTCATCTATCATTAATAGTCTTTTTTTTCTCTTCTTTTGATGTGGAATATTTTATATTTTGCTCTGTTCTGTATAAGCCCTTTAATTGTTGGCGCTTGTACTTACTCTGTCGCCATGAAGTAAGCCCTAGATCCTTACTTAAGCTGGCGGTTAGCTGTACAACTTTTTAGCTGCATCAAACAGAAGACGTATGTCTGTCGGAAAATGAACATTCGTCTCCGCTACAAACGAATCACATCGACCTTTTATTTCGGCGTCTTTTTTTTAAGAAATTGATGGCCTGCGGTAACAACAATTTGGTTTAACTTGTCGACTATCTTAGGTGTGGATAGCTCTACATTATATTTCAATGCTGGCAAGCTATACTCATCACCCTCATCTCCAATACCATGACCAAGCATTTCTCGAGTGATCTTATGGTTGTTAACCATTTCATGTAGGCGGTCGTAATCCCAGTTCAGGTTTAATCTCAATGTGCCCATCACTAAAATCTTCCACCCATGCATAGTTGGCCGCCCCGTCTTAGTGCTTACATCGCTTGGCGTGAGCTCTTCTACAACGCTGAAAATTTGATCTCTTAGAGCTTTGTCAGCATGCAGAAACTGTAAGCTTTTGAGTAGTTGAGGTATATCATCGCGTGATATTGGATTGGATTGAATTGAAGCAATGTCTACTTCGCCAAGCTGAAGTTACTCTGGCAGGGATTCACGCATAATCTTTTTTTCACGAAGTTTCGTGGATCGGGGCGTTGAATACAGCGTATTATCGCAGAAATGGCAAAACTACTGCACGAACTCCGTTATGTTTATTTCTCGCGCGGCCCTGTGGTTCAAGGCTTGGAGAGTTTTCGGTCAGGCGCTATAGTGCAGAGGTTATTATTGTTTAATAACCGATCCAAAACTGTACCAAGCGCTTCACCTAATTGCATAATAGGACATAACCCTAGGGTTATGTAGGAAAAATAAACGAATTAGATGAGGGGTGCTTTCGAATGCGTTTATATATACATTGGTCGTAATTTGTCATGTTGGTATACAATAGTACCAAATAAAACTTGAGCGAGCGCTCGCTTTATATTAGAATCGTCATATAAACGTTGAATTAGGCTTAATAAATACATTTGTTGGTCAGCTTCAACACTGCTCATAACAATGATAATAGAAGCTAAAACCATGAAGAAAATCTCTTTATTTTTGTGTTGTATAGCCGCTGCCTTTCAGGTGCATGCGGGGGGGTATCGTGTGGCGATACAAGGCCAGAAAGCACTCGGTATGGCTCATGCTGGAGTCGCGATGACAGACAGTGCTGAGGCGGTATTTTTTAATCCTGCCGCGATGATTCAACTCGATAGTAATCTACAAGTGACCTCCGGTTTAGCGCTGATTTATACAAAAAACCGCTATCAAAATACGGATACGGGATCTTATTCCCAAACAGATACACCACTAGGTACGCCAGTTAACTTTTTTGTGGCATCAAAAATTTCACCTAACTTGAGTGTGGGTTTTGGCCTCTATACGCCTTATGGCAGTAAAGTAGAGTGGGAAACTGATTGGGTGGGGTCACACTTGGTTAACAATATTGATCTACAGTCTATTTTCTTACAGCCTACAGTGGCCTATAAGGTAAATGATAAGTTTAGTGTAGGCGGTGGCCCAATTATTGCGATTAGCTCGGTTGAGCTGAATAGAAATTTAAATACCTCACTTCAAGATGAAAACGGCGATCGTTCCAATGTCACTATTGAAGACTCTGGAATTATTGATTATGGCTATAGCCTCGGTGTATTTTTTAAATTAACGGATAAATTAAATTACGGCATTAACTACCGCTCGGAAATTATTGTGAAGTCTGAAGGCGATGCCGATTTTGAGAATCTTCCTGCCGCGTTATCTGCCGCCGCACAAAACGGTGGTTATACGGCTAAATTACCTTTGCCTGCAGAGCTCACATTGGGTCTTACTTATCAATTAAATGAAAAGGCTTTACTTGCTTTTGATTATAATTATACCTTTTGGGATGTTTACAAAGATTTGACTTTTAATTTTGATAGCTTAAATGCGCCATTTCCAAATCCGAGTTCGAATCCTAGAAATTACAAAAACAGCAGTACTTATCGTTTAGGTTTGCAGTATCAGCAAAATGCTAAGTTACAGCTTCGTGGTGGTATTTATTACGATCAAACTCCCATTCGCGATGGTTACTTTGCACCTGAGACCCCTAGAGGCGATTCGCTTGGTTTTACTGCTGGTATGACTCTACAGCTTTCGAAAAATCTTGAAATGGATGTATCAGGTCTTTATTTATATTTTGATGAAGAAGAAAATTCTTACGATTTTTCTAGCGAGGGCCAATTTGCAGGTGAATATAAAGTCAGCGCATGGGCGCTTGGCTTAGGTGTTTCTTACCAGTTTTAAAGAATTTACGACAAGGTATAGAAAATGAATAATAAAATAATGAAATCAGCTATTCTCGGGCTATTCTCTGCTGCGCTATTAAGTGCCTGTGGTGGTGGAACTAATTTCGATGATCCAGTAAAAGATGAAAACTATTCTTCTGGCGATGTTGATTTATCACGTTATGTCGCTTTGGGGGATTCTCTCACGGCGGGTTATAAAGATGGTACAGTCTATATTGATGGCCAGCTAGATTCCTTTCCAAATACCTTAGCGGGTTTGTTCGCAGAAGCGGATGGTGGTGCCTTTACACAACCCCTAGTGGCAGATAATGTGGGTGGATTGCTGTTTGGGGGTGTTTCTAATCCGGCATTCGATACTCGTCTTGTTTTAAGGAGCACTGGCGGTGTGTTAGGGCCGGTTCGACAGCCAGGCATGCCAACCACGGAAGTGTTTAATGTTCAAAGCGGCCCGTTTAATAATATGGGTGTGCCGGGTGCAAAATCGTTTCATTTACTTGCGCCAAACTATGGAAATCCTGCGGGTCTAATGGTCGATCCAGCTACAGCGAACCCATTTGCGGCTTATTATGGCTTTGCTTCAGGTACAACGCCAATAGCGTTGGAAGCGGCTGCACAAGCACCAACCTTTTTTACGCTTTGGATAGGTAACAATGATATCTTAGGTTATGGCGCCTCGGGTGGCGATGGTACGGACCCTATTACTGGTACAGCTACCTTTACAGGAGCCTATAACGGAATAGTCGGTTCGTTAACGTCAGGTGGTGCAAAGGGAGTATTGGTTAACATTCCCTCTATTGTTGATATTCCCTTTTTTACAACGGTTCTGTTTAATGCTATTCCTCTAGATGCAGCAAATACGGTTGCAGCAAATGAAGCTTATGCCGATTATAATGGGGGAGTTGCAGCACTGTTAGCCGGAAGTCCTGATGAGGTCGCACAGCGAACAATTAGTTTTTCTGAAGGACAGAATGCAATAGTAATTGAGGATGAGTCTCTTACTGATTTATCTGGAAGTGGTTTACCTTCAATTAGACAGGCTACCGCAGATGACTACGTTTTACTCACAACGTCCTCGCTCTTAGGTACATTGAGAACGTCCGGTGATCTTACAACCGTCATTGGCGTTGGCTCGGCACTGACAGATTCTGAAGCCTTAACGGCAACTGAGGCGGCAGAAATAGAAGCCGCTCGCAATGCATATAACACCACTATAGCGGGGCTTGCAGCAGGCAGTGCTGATTTGGCGCTCTTTGATGCAGCTGCTCTGCTTGCGGACCTCAACGATGGCGATGGCATTAGCTATGGTACGGGAAATGTAACCTCGATATTTGCAACCGGTGGCGCATTTTCTTTAGATGGCGTGCACCCTTCTGCTAGAGGTTACGCGATATTGGCTAACGGTATTATCGATACCATGAATGCATCGTTTAATTCTGATTTACCAAGAACAGACCCTACTAATTTTACAGAGGTGTTTTTCGAGTTTCCAGAGGACTTTGATTTTTCTCCCTGATACGTTTAGAGAAAATCAGCAGGCAAAAATAAAAAACCGCTGCTAGGCATTTTTTTATTTTTACGAGACAACGCATAAAATTTTACCTATAAATATCATCGGGTGGGCCGTGCCTACCAAGCCCCCTTTTGTTTAAGATGTTATATTATTTGCGCTAAGTAGTGGTCTTAGCCCACTCTGTGTACTTCAACCAATTGCAGGGCACCTCTAAAAGTGCACTTTTTCCGCGATTGCGGCGTCAGTTCCGTGCTCGAATCCTCATTTACTCCGTGTAAACCGCGGTTCTCCGCACGGTGCTTCCTTGCACTCACGAAAAAATTACTATTTTTAGAAGCGCCCTACAGTCATTTTAGACTAATTATCTTTATTGTAATAATTAATTGAAAACACATCCTGCCGTCTATCCAGTAGATTTCTAACAGTGCCTTCACTGTGCAGAACCTTGAGTTTTTCCAAATCCAAATCCGAAAATAATAGCATCTCAGTATTGGGCGTTGCTTCCGATAAAATAGAGTCATGCGGAAAAGCAATGTCGGAGGGTGTTAATACAGCTGCTTGGCTGTATTGAACATCTAGGCTTTCTACTTTTGGCAAGTTACCTACGCTACCGGCAAGAACAACATAGCATTCATTTTCAATGGCGCGAGCATGGGAGCAGTGCCGCACTCTTAAATAACTATTTTTTGTATCTGTCCAAAATGGAACAAATAGAATATCCATTTTCTGTTCTGCTAGAATCCGCGATAGCTCGGGAAATTCAACATCGTAGCAGATCAGTATGCCAACGCGCCCTGCATCCGTTTCAAACACATCGACTCGATTGCCACCTTTCATGACCCAATCATTTTTTTCATGGGGAGTGATATGTATTTTACGTTGCATATCTATTTTGCCATCACGATGGCAAAGGTAAGACGCATTATAAACATTACCGCCTTCAATTAACGGCATAGACCCGGCAATAATATTGGCGTTATATTCTATTGCCATCTGCGACATGGCGTCGCGAAATTTTTCAGTAAAACTGGCTAGAAAACGAATGGCGTCAGTATGGTTGGTATAGGATTTTAAACCCATCAGGGGAGCATTAAAGAATTCAGGGAATAAAATAAAATCACTTTGATAATCAGAGACGGTATCGACAAAGTATTCTATCTGATCGAGCATGTCCTGCTCGCTATCAATGCTGCGCATTTGCCATTGTACAGCAGCGACTCGGACATTTGTTTTAGTGGTGTCGATGACTTTATCTTCGGGCTCATAGAGAATATTGTCCCACTCTAAAAGAGTGGCGTAGCCAACTGATTTTTCATCATCGGGTAAGTACTTCTTTAATATTCTCTTAACCGTAAAACCGTTGGAAAGCTGAAAGCTAAGAATAGGATCATAAATCTCTTTATTGTTCACTTTTTGAATATATTCGTAGGGTGTTAGCAGATCGTTATGCTGATGGTAGTTAGGGATTCTACCCCCGGCTAAAATAGCTTTTAGATTATATTGTCGACACAACTCCTTTCTTGCATCATATAAACGCCTGCCTAATCTCAAGCCTCTGAGTTTTTTAGCGATAATGATATCTAAACCATAAATAGCATCCCCTTTAGGATCAATAAGCACGTTATCCTGACTGTCAACAATATCATCATAAGTATGTGGGTTTGAAAAACGAACGTAGTCTACTTTACAGCTAAGTGCGATGCCGACTAAGGTTCCATCGTCAATAATGCCAATCTGACCTTCAGGAAACTTTTCAATTAAGTATTTGATGGTGTGAGTGGGCCAAGCTCCACCTAATTCAGAGTAGACTTCATCCATTAACTCTTTGATTTGGGGGTATTGTTGGATAGTAAGATTGCAGAGCAGAAGGCGGGATTCTTCAATAGCCATAGTGGGTCCAAGTTAAGGTCTTAATATTATCATGAGACTTTTACACGAAAGCTATTTTACTTCCGCGAGGGTGCACCGAGGAAAATTGGTCTCAATCGGTCATTTACCTCGGTGCCGCTTGACGATATGACACATAAACTCCCTCTTTGGGTTATCAACATCCATGGCGATAAGCCTACGGCCAAGAAGCTTGCCCAAATTTGTTCCTAAAAATTGGTAGTGAGCGTTACTGTTGTCCTCCTGGAAGAAGGCTAGATCCAAAATGCAGTCCAGATTTTGCGCCTGTAAATCTGCCATTTACACCATCCGTGGTGATTGAATAGTTGTGGAGCGCCTGAAAGCATATTCCAAGGGCTCCTAGAAATCATCTTCCGTGCAAAGATTTCGTCAAGTAAAAATACTATTTTATAAATGCTGAATAGGCATTTTTTTCCATTTTTCTTCAGGTATTGCCTGTGTATTCTCTCGTGCAAAGAAAGTGGCTTCGGCACTCTTATAATAGTTTTGATAACTATCAATTGATTCCAATACATCGGAGGGCATTGTTTCACTTGGCACTTTAAATATACCCAGTTTTTGGGATAGCTTGCCCAGCCAAATACTGCTCGAGTAACGAATAATAGGGGCCGCTAATACTAAACCCACCAAAACCGGTAATAACCACCAAAAATATTTGGGCGCATAGAGATACGCAAGTCCACCCCAAATAATGGCAACTAATGAAACCAGTAAAGTATGTCTAAGGGCTTCTCGCCATGGGATACCTCGACCATTTCTCTCTTGGCTTTTCCAGCCTACGTTGGCTCCGATAAGAGTACTTAAGACAAAGTAGGCGTGAAAGATCATCATTACGGGCGCAATTAAAATGGCAATAAGGATTTCTGACAGGGTACTAAGAATGAGGTGTGCAGGGCCCCCAAAATGGTTTGGATTACGAACAAGGGCAATAATCAGTGCTAAAATTTTGGGTGTAAATAATAAGAGTGCTGTCACGCCTAGAAGAGAATAAATTAATTCTGGTTTGGCAATATGCCAATTTGGAAACAGCTGATAAGGCTCATTAAAGAATTGATTACTATTTAATGCCTGCAATATTGCATCTGTAGTACCAAGGCATAGCAGTATTAACCAAAGCAATGAAGAAATGTAGGACATAGCACCGGATAAAAAATGAAAGAGGCTAATAGTGTGTAGTCCTTTTGTTTTGAGTAATCGCAGATGCTGTAAGTTCCCTTGGGCCCAACGGCGGTCACGGATGATAAAGTCAATAATATTGCTGGGGACTTCTTCGTAGCTACCGACAACATCGGTGATATTGAAGACCTGCCAATTACCACGTTTTAATAGTGCGGCTTCTACAAAGTCGTGGCTGAGGATTTCGCCACCAAACGGAGGTTGCCCAGTCAGGTAAGGTAGGCAGCAGTTCTCCATAAAAGCATCGATGCGTATTATGGCATTATGGCCCCAATAGTTTGCGGTATCGGTTTGCCAAAAACTATTGCCACTGGCTAATAAAGGGGAGTGTAATTCTGCTGCGAATTGTAAAAAACGCCCAAAGAATGTTTGCTGTCTGATCGGTCTAGGGACTGTTTGCATTAAACCGGCAGTCGGAATGGTTTGCATGGCTTTAACCATTCCGGTAATCGTTTTTCCATCCATTACGCTATCTGCATCCAATACTAGCATATAGTCGTAAAGACTTCCCCAGCGTTGACAAAAATCTGCGATATTACCCACTTTACGATAGTTGTTTTGTTGGCGACGACGATAAAAAATATTCATTTTAGCTGTACTTAATCGTTTTTTTAGTTGTAGCCAAATTGTTTTTTCTTGCTCAGCAATATCATTTTTGGTGGTGTCGCTTAAAATATAAAAATCAAAATTTGATGACTCTCCAGTTTTTATAAGTGATGTTAACGTCGACTCAATACCCGCGGCAACGCTAACGGGGTCTTCGTTATAGATGGGCATAACTAATGCCGTATGCTTGATTATAATGTCCTTTGATTCAAATTTATTTAAGCTGGTAAGTTTGTTGTTTCTTTTTAACGCGTCTTTACTTTTTAGTGTAAGAGGATCTTTATTTAATAGGCAAAGAATAAAGCCAATAATGCTCGTCCAAAAAGCCATGCTTACCCATAAAAAATTAAGCGCAAATAAAATAAAAATGACCGGTTCAATTAGAGTGAGTTTATTAGTGCTAATAATCTCTAACATCATTAACGAACCCCAAATCGCGGTCGCAAAAACGAGGCACGCGTAAAGCTGTGCACGCCATTTTTTGAATGGTATGTTAAGCGGTATCGATAATCCAGTTTTATAACTAGGGTGTGGCTGATTCATATTTTTTTCTATTACTCTAAATTATCGGTGTACCAAACATAACTCCATGTTTCTGTGAGTTGTTGTTTGTTTAAGTGGAGTGATAAATTAATATCAATGGGTCTATTGCCAACCGGCAAAAGTTTGAAATAAACACGCCACGCATGTCCGTCAGGTAGTCGAACTACTTGCACGTCTGTGACGGTGCCTGACGAGTGCTTAAGTACCGGTTTTAGGTCTAAGCCACCAGGGGTATAGTCTTCTGGCCAGCCTGCAAAATCAATAACAAAAATACGCTGACGTTTGGGGGGAGGGTTATCTTGTCCTGGCACCGCGCCCCAGCCAATAAGGGTTTGTGCAACTTTACCAAGAATCCTATCGTGGGGCGTGTCTATTATTGTTAGAGAATACTCCAAAGTGTATTGCTCATTAGGCTTGAGTCTATTTTCAGGAACCCAGTACACAACAATATTATCGTTAGTTTCATTTTGAGTCGGAATTTCAACTAATTCTACTCGGCCTTTACCCCAAGGTCTGCCTAAGGGGCTTACCCAGATACTTGGCCGTTTATGGTAGTTAGCTTCTAAATCTTCATAGTGAGAGAAATGTCTGTCTCTTTGTAGCAAGCCAAAGCCTTTTGGGTTGACTAAAGAGAATGAGCTGACGCGTAATTGAGATGGATTAAAGAGCGGTCGCCATATCCATTCATCTCGATTAGTAGCAACGAGCAAACCATCAGAGTCGTGAACTTCTGGTCTAAAATCATCAATGTGTTTAACTTTATTTTCACCATAAAAGAACATGCTAGTAAGCGCGCTAATACCGATTTTTTTTACTTCCTTACGGCTAAATAAATCCGCTCTTACTCTTACTTTTGTAGGGTAGCCGGGTAATAGCTCAAAACGGTAAGCGCCGGTTATAGACGGACTATCTAGTAGGGCATAAATTACCATTTTGTTATCAGTGGGATCGGGCTTCACTAACCAAAATTCAACAAAGCTGGGAAACTCTTCGCCACTGGGTTCGGCGGTGTCGATAGCAAGACCTCGAGCAGAGACCCCATAGTTCAATCCAGGGCCTAATGGGCGGAAATAAGATGCGCCTTGAAAAACAATTAATTCGTCTTTATATTCTGTATTGTTGAGTGGGTAGTGAATCCTAAACCCAGAAAAATCGAGGTCGGTTCGAGCTAATTTATTAACAATAGATGTTTGGCCATCATAGCTAAAATCATAATTAAATAAATTGGTAGAGAAGGGAATGGAGCTAACCGTCTCGTTCATTACCTCGTTAATCTTAACCGGTTTTTGGTACAAAAAGCCGGGGTGAAATAACTGTACTTCAAAATTAGTAGCATCTTTCCATAATGCTTTGTCCTTAGCAAACCGAATAGCCCGGTACTGTTGATAGCCGATTGCGCTGAGTTCGCTAGGAATAGAGGTTGATTTTTCTTCGTATGCTTGCTTTGCTAAATCAGCAGCTTTGTAAATTATCTTTTGATATGTGTTTTCAATAGATGTATTTTTTATTGCTTGTGCGCTTACGCCAGCTGTCATAAAAATACTTAGACCGGTGACTCCCGCTATACAAATACGGTAAGTAATAATGCGTAGAGTCGAGGCATTTATTGTATCGACTATGTGTTTAAAAAAAGTAGCCATGCTTGTAGGGTGTTCCATTTAACGAATCATGTTGTAAACCATTAATTTTAGGTTAGCGCTTAACCCAATAGTTTCACTCATAGCCTATAAACAATAATCTAGACAGCAGACTATAGCGGCTAGGCTGTTGCCGAAGCAGTTACTTAATAGGGTCATTATTGTTTTCTGAGATTGGCTTAGTAGAGTAATCTTAGCGCTAAAATAAGTACCAGAGATCGAATTGATTTTCTAGGGAAGAATCATATTTTTCATTGACTTATAAGTCAAAGATAAAAAACGAACTGGTACACAATAATGACATTTAGTCGAAAAATGAGCCTGAAATGTCTTCCTTTTAGCCATTTTAGACTCTTACTAAATACAAGTAGAGTTTTTAAGGTACGCCTAAAGGCGGGTGCACAGCGATAATCAATTAGACTAAGCTTCCTCAGCCCTAGATAGAGAGTTTCTAGAATAAACCACAGCATGATAAACTGCTGTTTTTTGTAAGCCCCTTGGATTGTCAAGTATGAGTACTATTGAGAACGTTCCCCCACAAATGGAAAAAACCCGTGAACTGGTTAAAGCACACTTAGTGGGTGCCATTAAGCAGGAGTACACACCAGAAGAGGCTGCTGCCCATAAAGACAAGATCAAGACTCTGCTTAAGAAGCATAATGCCGCTATAGTGGCTCATTATTACACCGACCCTATTATTCAATCCTTAGCGGAAGAAACAGGGGGTTGTGTTTCTGACTCCCTAGAAATGGCACGTTTTGGTAAAGACCATGGTGCGGAGACCCTAATTGTTGCGGGCGTTAAGTTTATGGGCGAAACCGCCAAAATCCTTACACCAGAAAAAAGGGTTCTAATGCCGACATTGGACGCCACCTGTTCTTTGGATTTGGGCTGCCCCATTGACGAGTTTTCCGTTTTTTGTGATCAACACCCCGATAGAGAAGTGGTGGTTTACGCGAATACCTCTGCTGCAGTTAAGGCCCGAGCGGATTGGGTTGTGACGTCTAGTATTGCTTTGCAAGTAGTGGATTATCTCGATAGTGAAGGTAAAAAAGTTATCTGGGCCCCCGATAAGCACTTAGGTGATTACGTGCAGCGTGAAACGGGTGCCGATATGTTGCTGTGGGATGGTGCTTGCATTGTCCACGAAGAGTTCAAAGCCAAGGGCATACAAGATCTAAAAGCAGTTTACCCCAATGCAGCGGTGCTAGTTCACCCCGAATCACCACGATCTGTGATTGCAATTGCCGATGTAGTAGGCTCTACCTCACAGTTGATCAATGCATCTAAAGCGTTACCTAATGAACAATTTATAGTTGCCACTGATGAAGGTATTTTCTACAAAATGCAGCAGCTCAATCCTGGTAAGCAATTCTTGATTGCGCCTACCGCTGGCAGCGGTGCTACTTGCCGTAGTTGTGCTAATTGCCCTTGGATGGCAATGAATAGCTTAGGCAAGATCATTGATGCACTCGAAGAGGGTAATGATGAGGTTCATGTTGATCCTGAACTGGGCAAAAAAGCCATGAGACCGCTACAGCGAATGCTCGACTTTAAGGCAAATAATCTTTAGAAATCATCCTTAAGTCCCTAAAAATGTGGTCAGAGTAAGTTTTTCTTTAAGCGTATCTAGGCCGTATATTCTTCGTGAAAGAAAATTTTACTCTGACCACATTTTTACTTTCCAAAAAGTCGTTTATATGGGAAAGTGCGCACTTCTTGTGTAGTGCTCAAGCTATACCTCATCTATTGTTTATATCGTTCATTTCGTGAGACCCCGTATTGAAAAGTATCCCTCTTGACCAGTGGACTAAAGACGATGCCGAAGACCTCTATGGCATTAATAATTGGGGCGCTGATTATTTTGCTATATCGCCTGAGGGGGAGGTTGAGATTGTCGTGCCAACGCAAAAGGGTGAATCTCGCGTGTCTTTTAAAGCGGTTATCGATGCCATGCGCGAGCGCGATTTGGAAATGCCGGTTTTACTGCGAATCGAAAATCTTTTGGACCACCGCATTAGCCTTTTAAATCAAGCCTTTGCCACGGCCATTAAAGACGCCGCCTATCAAAATGTTTACCGTGGCGTATTTCCGATTAAAGTAAATCAACAGCACCAAGTGATTCAAGAAATCAGTTACTTTGGTTCTCAATATAACCACGGTTTAGAAGCGGGCAGTAAAGCTGAACTCATTATTGCCTTGGCCCATATTAAAGATAATGATGGTTATATTATTTGTAATGGTTACAAGGATGCCGAATTTATTGATTTAGGGCTGCATGCGATTAAACTTGGCGTAAACTGTTTTTTTGTGATCGAAACCCCTTCAGAGCTACCTACCATTATCGCACGTAGCCAAGCAATGGGTGTTAAGCCTAAGATAGGCGTGCGTTTAAAGCTGGCATCCAAGGTGGATGGTCATTGGAGCGAAGACAGCGGCGACCGCAGTATTTTTGGCCTGAATACGATTCAATTAATTGCTCTTACTGAAGAGCTCAAGCAAGCCAATATGCTCGACTGTTTTCAGCTAGTTCATTTCCATTTGGGTTCTCAAATCCCTAATATCCGTAATATTCGTAGTGGTATGTTGGAAGCCTGTCGCTACTATGTAGAATTAGTCAAAGAAGGCGCGCCACTTCACTATATGGATTTGGGAGGGGGTCTTGCGGTTGACTACGATGGTAGTCGTAGTAGCGATACCCATAGTATGAATTATCAATTAAGTGAATATTGCTCGGATGTGGTCGAGGCAATTATGGAATCACTCGATCCCCTTAATATTCCTCACCCTGTGATTATTACCGAATCTGGCCGTGCGACCATTGCTTACTCTTCGGTATTATTGTTTAACATACTGGATGTCAGTCATTTTGATCCCTCACCGTTGGTAATAGAAGTCGACTGTGATGTTCACGAAATGGTCGAAAACTTACAATCCGTTGCCGATAATATCCAACTCGATCGCTTACAAGAAACCTATAACGATGCCGTCCATTATCGAGATGAATTACGAGAATTATTTCGACGTGGGCAAGTAACATTGCGTGAACGTGCCGTAGGTGAAAATAGTTTTTTGGTGACCATGCAGCGTATTGTGAATAAATTGCCCGAGTTAGATCGCATTCCACCAGAATTAGAAAGCTTGGGTGAGGAATTAGCCGACATTTATTACGGTAACTTTAGCGTATTTCAATCATTGCCAGATGCATGGGCTATTGATCAAATATTTCCTGTGATGCCTTTACATCGACTCAACGAAGCGCCAACGCGCGAGGCGATTATTGCCGATATTACTTGTGACTGCGATGGCAAAATCGATCTCTTCGCTTCTCCCGATGGAGAAAAGCGCCGCACTTTGCCTTTACACCCATTAAAACAGGGCGAAGATTATTATTTGGGCGTATTTTTAGTGGGAGCCTATCAAGAAACCTTAGGCGATTTACATAATTTATTTGGTGATACCAATGTCGCCAGTATTCGAGTGAATACTGATAATAGCTTTGATGTTGTGAATGAACTCCATGGCGATAGTATTGCAGATGTATTGAGCTACGTTGAATACGATCCCGCACAGTTACAGAAAAATTTCCGTAATATTGCTGAACGTGCAGTCAAAGCCGGTAAAATAACGGTTGCCGATCGCCAGCGTATGCTAAAAGATTTTAGTGATAGTCTTCGTGGTTATACCTATTACGAAGATTAAGAATGGGGTTAAGAGTGAGGTCAGAGTAAATTTTTCTTCCATAAAGAATGAACCGTTTAGATACACTTAAAGAAAACTTTATTCTGCCCCCATTCTGTACATTTTTTTAAAAGGTTTTTACTATGACAAAAATCATAATTATTGGTGCCGGTGGTGTGGGTGGTGTTGTTACTCATAAATGCGCGCAAGTGCCAGACGTCTTTAGTGACATTACTTTAGCCAGCCGTACCAAGTCCAAGTGCGATCTAATTGCCGAGCAGGTGAAAAAAAAAACCGGGCGTGTGATTAAAACCACACAAATCGATGCCGATAATGTTGAAGAATTAACGGTTTTTTTACAAAACGAAAAACCTTTTATGGTCATTAATGTGGCCCTACCTTATCAAGATTTATCCATAATGGATGCCTGCTTAAATGCGGGTGTTCATTATTCCGATACGGCTAACTATGAGCCACCAGAAGAAGCCAAGTTTGAATATAAGTGGCAGTGGGCTTACCAAGAAAAATTTGAGAAAGCGGGGTTAATGGCGTTATTAGGTTGTGGTTTCGACCCCGGCGCGACTAATATGTTTACGGCCCATATTGCCAAACACCACTTCGATGAAATTCATGAATTGGATATTGTCGATGTTAACGGTGGCGATCACGGTTACCCCTTTGCCACTAACTTTAATCCGGAAATCAATATTCGCGAAGTCAGTGCCGAATGTCAACATTGGGAAAATGGCGAATTTATTACTACCCCCGCCATGTCGAAAAAAGCCAGTTTTACCTGCCCCGATGCAGTCGGCACCTATTCTATTTATCGCATGTATCACGAAGAGTTAGAGTCCTTAACAAAGTATTACCCTTCTTTAAAGCGCGCGCAATTTTGGATGAGCTTTTCTGAAAATTATTTGAAGCATCTAGAGGTGTTAGAAAATGTGGGTATAACCGGTATAGAGCCTATCGACTTTAACGGTACAAAAATTATTCCTATTCAGTTCTTAAAAGCATTACTGCCTGACCCCGCTAGTTTAGGGCCAAGAACGAAAGGTAAGACCTGTATCGGTTGTATTGTTAAAGGCGCCAAAGACGGCAAAGAAAAAATAATTTATACCTACAATATTTGCGATCACGAAGCGTGCTATGCAGAGGTCAACTCCCAAGCCATTTCTTATACTACCGGCGTGCCGGCTATGATCGGCGCCAAAATGATGGTCGAAGGCAAGTGGATGCAACCTGGCGTATGGAATATGGAACAGCTCGATCCCGACCCGTTTATGGACGATATGAATCGCTACGGTTTGCCTTGGAAGACTATCGAACTGGACGGTTTTGATTTAACTGAATAGAAAGTTGGTGGGCTGTGCCCACCAAAATACCCCAAAAAAAATAACAACCGCCCACTTAAAAAATGCAATCAAATACCTTCAAAGACTTTGACCCTACACGCGTCCCATCACCTTGTTTTGTGATTGATGAAATTGCTGTCGAGCATAATTTAAAAATACTTCATCGGGTACAAAAAGAAAGCGGCGCAAAAGTATTGGCGGCATTAAAAGCGTTTTCCTGTTGGTCCCTAGGGTCACTAAACCAACAATACCTTTCCGGTATTTGTGCTAGCGGCTATCATGAGGCACAGCTAGGCTACGATGAATATACAAGCCAGGGCCATAAGGGTGAGGTACATATATTCTCGGCAGCGTTTAGCGATAAAGAGTTTGAAAAAATATTACCTATTGCTAACCATATTATGTTTAACAGCTTCTCGCAGTGGGAGAAGTTTAAGTTGCAAGCGATTAGCTACCAGCGGCAAGAAAAAAATGTGCAATTTGGTTTGCGTATTAATCCGCAGCATTCAGAAGGCACAACATTGATTTACGATCCTTGTGCAGCGGGTTCGCGTTTGGGTATTCCTATAAGCCAATTTAAAGGGCAAAGCGTAGAGGGGATTAGTGGCCTACACTTTCATACTCTATGTGAACAAGGTGTAGAACCTTTACAGCGAACGCTCACGGCGGTAGAAGAGAAATTTGCCGATTATTTACCCGCAATGAAATGGATAAACTTTGGCGGCGGCCACCATATTTCTCACCCTGATTACGATGTTGATGGTTTAATCGATCTAATAAAAGCCTTCTCCAAAAAATACGGTGTGCAAGTTTATGTAGAGCCGGGTGAAGCCATCGCTATACGCTCAGGTGTGTTAGTGAGCGAAGTCTTAGATGTAATGCAAACGGATCAGCCCCAGGTGATACTCGATACCTCGGCAACGTGCCATATGCCCGATACTTTAGAAATGCCGTATCGAGCAGAAATATTTAACAGTGGCTTAGCCAACGAAAAAAATCACAGCTATCGCTTAGGCGGTATGACGTGTTTAGCCGGTGACGTTATTGGTGATTACAGCTTTGAGAAACCGCTACAAGTTGGTGACCGTTTAGTCTTTGACGACATGGCTCATTACACGATGGTAAAAACAACAACCTTTAACGGCGTTGGTTTACCCGCAATTGCTATTTGGAATTCAGAAACGGATCGGCTGAAAATTGTTAGAGAATTTTGTTACGAAGATTTTAAAAGTCGATTATCTTAACTGTAGGGTTGGCTATGCCCACCTTATTTTCGAGTTCTAAATAATATAGGCATTTTGGTGGGCATAGCCCACCCTACAAAAATATGAAGCCATCACACGTAAAAACATCACATGAAAAAAAATAGTTACTCTCATTTCCTTAGCTCCGAAATAGAGCAGGGCAAGCCCGAAGACGCTTTTTTTCATGTCATTCCCGTACCTTACGAAGAGAGTGTTTCTTATGGTGGCGGCACACGTTTGGGTCCTGCAGCAATATTGCAAGCATCTGAACAGTTGGAACTATGGGATGGTAAAAGTAAGCCTGCTGATTTGGGTATTTATACCGATGACGTCATTGACTGTTCTGGAAATCCCGAGCAAGTCATTGAACGCATCGCTGCAGCAACAAAAAGAGCTTTGGCCTTAAATAAAATGCCCGTTGCCTTGGGTGGCGAGCACACCGTGACATGGGGTGTCATAAAAGGTTTCTTGGCATCAGGTTTTGTATGCGAGGCTGGGAAACCCAATTTCGGTGTAGTGCAAGTCGATGCCCATGCCGACTTACGCCACGCCTATGAAGATAATTTATATAGCCATGCCTCAGTAATGAAACGCATCGTAGAAAAAGGTGTGCCTTTGTATCAGCTTGGTATTCGTGCTTACTGTGAAGAGGAAATACAAGCACGACAAGATTACGGCGTGCAATTTATTGATGGCGAAGACATGGCTATGAATAATATTCACGAAATAACCTTACCAGACGATTTTCCTGATAATGTCTTTTTCACCCTCGATATCGACGGTATGGATCCCTCTGTTTTCCCCTCAACCGGTACCCCAGTTCCCGGCGGTTTAGCGTGGTATCAAACCCTACATTTATTTGAAAGTGTCGCCAAACAACGCAATATTATCGGCTTCGATATAATGGAATTCGCACCAATTAAAAGCTTTCACGCCTATGATTTTGCTGCTGCTTTATTGGTTTATAAAATGATGGGGATAGTGCAGCGGTGCTCCCGAAAGTAGGTCAATATGGAGGCCACTGAATTTAATAAGGCTCAGTATGCATATGTATTTTCCGCAAAAGCGAAATGTGATAAGTTAAAGTGTGTTGTTGACAACACACAAAAATATTGCGTTATTACCGGTTTTAAAGAGGAAGATGAAAATTTCAAGAGTAATATAGCTAGCCACTTTCCCATCGTAATTTTCACCAAATTATCGGTCGTATGATTTAGTCATTTTACGACCGTCTTGTCACACTCCCATCATAACTAAATATCGTTTTCTCAAATTAAAACCCTACGTTTTACCAAAACACGTCATAAAAAAATCCAAAATTCTATCGTAATTTTTTAAAAATACAAACCATAATTATTTTCATGAATTTTTTTTGGTTCTCAATAACATCAATTGAATAAAAGTTATGACGCTATTAGGGATTTCAGAAGTGTTTTTTTTTCGTTCTAAGCGACGTCTTGCTTGATTAATTCTTCGTCGGAACGCCAATGAATTAAAGTGGTCGTGGCGAGTTTTTATTGATCAATTTTTATAGAGAGAATGAATTTCGTTTGTGGCTAATCAAGGAGGTGGTCATTATGCTAAGTAAGGCAATGATGTATTTTCCCAATATACCTGCCCATGTTGTCAAAGAGGTAATAATCGAAATCTATGTTTCTTTTACGAGGAGAATTTTCAATATGATAAAAAAGTACTTGCGGAGGCTTTACGGCGTTATCAGGTTGCGCTCAATGCTTATTGTTTAGTGAGCAGCCATGCTTACTTATTAATCACATCGGCTGATGGCGATGGTATTTCTAAGGTGCTTCAGCATATCGGTAGGCGCTATGTTGATTATATTAATAAGACTTATAGACGTTTAGGTACTTTATGGGAAGGTCGGCATAAAGGTAGATTGATCGATGATGAGCATTATTTATTAACATGCTATCGCTACATAGAGTTGAATCCTGTCACTGCGGCAATGGTGGAGAAGCCAGAAGAATACCCGTGGAGTAGTTATCATTATAATACTGTAGGTAAACCTGATGCGATTGTGACAACACATAAGTGTTACATGAAGTTGGCCTCGGAATTCGAAATAAACGGTATAAGGCGTTGTTTCTCTATCATTTATCTAGCCATGAAATACGAAAATGTTTGGCCGCTGATAAGGTCTTGTGTCAAGGCCGTTTTAAGGCGGAGGTAGAAACAGCTTTGGTGAAGCGCTTAGGTTATTCTCAAAGAGGAAGGCCTAAGAACATTGATAAACAGTGATGTTGATTAAAGTTAAATCACTAGATCTCTTTTCCCGCTTTAGTCGCAGAAAGAAGAGGAGACAATAACTATGTGATCAGCTATAGTTGCGGTTCTATGAGAACCTCAGAGAACCATTATGCCTTTAAAAGCCACCTCAGTCAGATTAGATGATGATACTTTAGCTCGTGTAGGTCTGATGGCTGAAGCGATGGATAGGCCCCGCGCATGGTTAATGGCAGAAGCCATTAAACAGTATGTTGACCGCGAAGAGTGGTTTATCCGCGAAGTCGGAAAAGGAGTAAAAGCGGCAGATGAAGGACATTTAATCGACCATTCCGATATTAAAGCGAAATGGGAGGCCAAGTGTGCAGCTCAAATGGACTGATCTTTCCTGCACTGATCTTGATAAAATAGAATCCCATATAAGCAAAGAGAGTAGCACTTCTGTTGCGATAGGAGTGGTGATGAATATTATTGGTAGTGTTCATTTGATTTTATCTGATCACCCTAGAGCCGGACGCCAAGGTAGATTGAAACATACGCGAGAATTAGTAGTCGATGGTGTGCCATTTATAGTGATCTATCGAGAAAACATCGAAGTAGCTTCTATTGAAATATTGCGTGCTCTTCATGATGTCCAACAGTCGCCAACAGAATAAAATGAGTGAGTTAGAAAGTTTGGTTTAAAGGGGCAGTTTAGAGGCATGAACTGCCCCATGAGCAATTCCGCCGTACTACTTAAGTACAATCGAATTTCACCCTCTAGGAATACCCTATGAATAATAACGATGTTTTACGTCGTCTTCGTTATATCTTGGATCTTAAGGATTCAAAGATGATATCGATATTTGAGCAAGCCGATGTCGAGGTAACTCGGGAGCAGGTTAGCGTTTGGCTAAAACGAGATGATGACCCTGCTTTTCAGATGTGCCACGATAAGCAGTTAGCAATTTTTCTCGATGGTTTGATCAATCATAAGCGCGGGAAAAAAGAGGGCGAACAGCCTAAGCCCGAAAAAAAGCTAACGAATAATATTATTTTAAGAAAAATAAGAATTGCCTTAGATCTTAAAAGTGACGATATGCTTGAGCTGATTGCCTCAACAGGCCTGAGCCTAAGTAATCATGAGTTAAGTGCATTCTTTAGAAAACCAGACCACAAGCATTACCGTGAATGTAAGGATCAAGTATTGCGCAACTTCCTCCAAGGGCTACAAGCTAAGTATCACCCTGAGGAGCAAGAGACATGATCACCAAAAAGAGCTCGTCATTCCGGAAAGTGTTGTTTGCTTAATTCAGTGATATCAGGCTTTGACTGGATGCCGGGTTATCTACATGGAAGTAGTGTATGCCAGTTTATACGTGCCCTTTGGCTATGCAGGAGCAAAAGCTGGTCAAGCCCGGTATGGCGACTTAAGTTAACGGGATAGTAGTGATTTTAAATTTAATTCAAGAAAGAAAAGATAGCCGATATTTTTCGGCGCAGGAATAAAAATGATAATTTGCGGTGTTGATTTAACGGCCAATGATGCCGTTATTTGTATTGTAAAGCTAGACGCTCAATTGTTTAGTATTATTGATTGTAGAGTACGTAAGCTTAGCTTGTCGAAAAAATATATGCGTGAAGATTTTGTGCAGTTTCAATCTTTATTTGCTCAGTTGATGAAAGATTATCAAGTGGATAAGGTAGTGATAAAAGAGCGTATGCCTAAGGGTAAATTTGCGGGCGGTGCAGTTAGTTTTAAATTAGAGTCGGCAATTCAACTTATCAAAGATCTCGATGTCACCTTAATTACGCCTGCACAAATTAAAGCTACATTAGCAGACAACCCTTTCCCTATTAGTTATGCCGATACCGGCCTTAAGGGATTTCAAGAAACTGCTTTTACTGTTGCCTTTGTTGCACACAATTTGACGTAGTTTACTTTTTTTTAATATTTCAGAATCCAGCGGAAGCTTTCAGTCGTACAGTAGCTCTATAAGGAGATCGTATGAAATATTTTTTAATGAGTAGTTTAGTTTTATTTTTTTCAGGGTTTGCTGTGGCGATTGAAGAACCAAAATATACTGTGCTCGAAAAGTTTGGTGATTTTGAGCTTAGATCTTATAGCCCTAAAATAATTGCTGAAACACAAGTGTTTGGTTCGATGGGTGAGGCTTCTAGCAAGGGATTTAGGCTTATAGCGGATTATATTTTCGGTCATAATACATCGCAGCGCGGTGGCGGTACCGAAAAAATGAGTATGACGGCTCCGGTAACTATCGAACCTCAAATAAGTGAGCCTCAAGTCAATGAACCAGGTTCAGAAAAAATTGAGATGACTACGCCCGTTAGTATGGAGCAGGTCAAAGGGCAGCCCGCTGGTCAACTTGAAGAGCTACATGAAGACCAATCTAGAGGGCAGTGGCGAGTTTATTTCGTCATGCCAAGTGAATATAGTTTAGAGACCTTGCCTAAACCTAATAATCCAGCCGTCACGTTGAGAGAGATTCCGGCGATAAAGTATGCGGTGATTCGGTTTTCAGGTTTTGCCGGTGAAACTAAAGTAGCCAACAAAACGGTTGAATTGATGGCATGGTTAAAAAATAAAGAAATTGAATCTACAGGACAAGTAGAATTGGCACGTTATAACCCTCCATGGACCTTACCTTTTTTACGGCGTAATGAAGTGATGGTTGCTTACTAAACCTCCCTCTCCCTTATAAAATGAGCCCTTTATTCAGTGTGCTTTTTTAAAAAGCTATGAATGTCATCGATCACCGTTTTATCGTTGTTGTAGCTAGGGGAGAGCGCCAACACAATCCCCATGTGCCCCATTTTGCTGTATGTCTTAGATTCGAATGGCACGTCTACTTTTTGTAGTGCATTTAGCAATGGCTCGCATGTATAGGAGCCTACAATCATATCGGCGCCTGCTTGTGCAAGCATCATAGGGGGCTCGTCACCATCGACAAAGTTAGATACTCGAATATCGGGATATAAATCAGGATCATCAAAGACATCACAATAGCGTTTTATCAGTGGCGTAAAGTCATAAGGCCCCGCTAAACCAACAAACGCTTTGACATCCTTTTTTGTCATGTTGACGGTATCGAGATAGCGCTTATCACTTAATAATAATGCACCAAGATGCGCTCCAGCGGAATGCCCTGCTAAACAGAGCGTTGTTTTATCGCCACCGTAACGGGTTATATTATTTTTTACCCAACTTAGTGTTTGCGCACCATCGTAAATAAAATCGGGGAATTTGCCGGTGGGGTATTTTACATAATCGGGTATGACAACAACATAGCCTAATTCGGTAAAGGTGTGCGCAACATAACGATATTTTTCCTTATTGCCATCGTGCCAGCCACCGCCGTAGAAGAAAATCAATACGGGCTTTTCTGACTCGTCATTGGATAACGGTGTATAAATGTCCAGTTTTTGCCATGGCTTATCACCATAACAAATATCTTTCTTCAGTTTAGAATTGATAGAGGTATTTAAGCTAAGATCTAAGCCTTGCCAGAGTTCATCGCTGCCCCAGGAATCTTGTAACCAATTGTTTATCCAAGCGGTGCCATAATGTTGAAACCAATCATCGCCACTCTCAATTTTTGAATACCAATTTTTAGAATACCAATCCTGTGAATGCCAGTCTTTTGTGTTCCAATCTCCGAAACCCCACTTGTCGTTCATCCATTTGCTATAATCAAACATCTTTTTCCTCGCTTGCCCTATCGTTTTCTAACCAATTCATCATCAGACGTTTAATTTGTGTTTGATAACGTACATTTTCTAATTTAGATTTAGACTTAAACGCATTCAGTAAATCGACGGGTACTTTTAGGCTAATTAATTTAGATGGCACTCTCTTTTTTACTGTATTGGTCTGAGTGCCCATCATGGTGTTCAAGTTAGTGGTTTGTATTAGGCGAAAATTATCCAAATACAGTGCGACATCGTAAGGGTTAATATTGGCATATTTTTTCATATTGCTCTTGTACGCATCGGCAAACCAAAAGATAGAGGATCTTGAGCTATTGACATCAGAATCAATGTTTTTTTCTGTAACGTGCTCAGCACTTGCCTCCTGCATCTTTACCAGCTCACTTAACTTCAGAAGGGGAATGGAGGTATTGTTAACCTCTAGGCACTCCACTTTATTGGGATGTAAATCGTAGGTAATGATGATGTTAAGTTGTTCAGAGGGGTCTTCTGGGTTATAAAAAGAACAAGCAGTTAACTGTTTGTTTTTAATGTATTCTTGACGAAACGCATAGAGCTCGGATGCTGTGATAGGTAGGCGTGAGCTTAAGCCCAAGCTATTTAATATGGTAAAGGCGACTTCTAGCGATGTTTTTTGCCATTTCAGCACAATATCAATAGCGACGGTGCTATGTTTGGCTCCATGAAATGCAGCTGCATAGCCTCCAACTAAGGCGTAGGACAGTTCTGCCGCATTAAGTTGATTACATATTTTTTCTAAGAAGGTCATGAAAAAAGTATATACCGGTATATACTTTTTGTGCAAGCCTCTTTTTAAGCTCTTTACACCAAATGTGAGCGTATAAGGCTTGGATGTCTTTATTGTTATAGGTTTCTTATGATTTACGGCTTAGGCGCACTTCTGTTTATTTTGCTCGCTTATGGTCCTTCCCTTTGGGTGAGGTTTGTTTTACGCAAGCATTCCGGTGAATTGGACGGTATGCCGGGCACCGGTGGTGAATTAGCTGAACATTTGGTTGAGCGCTTCGAGCTCGAAGGCGTTAAGGTAGAGCAGGGGCAAGAAGGGCGAGACCATTACAGTCCTAGTGAAAAAATTGTCTCTCTTAGTCCAAGTGTATACGGGGGTAAATCATTAACCGCCGTTGCGGTTGCAACTCACGAAGTTGGTCATGCCATACAGTTTTCTCGTAATGAACCTGTCAGTCTTTTAAGGACAAAGTATTTAGGTAAAGCGTTTACCATTAAACGCATCGGTACCGGCATATTATTGAGTATTCCAGTCATCACTCTGATCTTTAAAATGCCTCATATTATTGTTTTCGCAGCAGCAGCGGGTGTTATCACGTTGTTGGCTTCGGCATTAATTTATTTAGCGGTATTGCCAGAAGAGTACGACGCTAGTTTTAATAAAGCGCTGCCAATATTAAAAGAAGGTTATGTAAACGAAGAGTACATTCCCGCTATTAAGCAAGTGCTACGAGCCGCAGCCTTGACTTATTTTGCGGGTGCTTTGGCGGATATATTAAGTATTTGGCGTTGGCTAAGTGTGTTTAGATAAGTGTTCTGGTCAAGTAAATCCGGACACATAATTTTTATAAAAAGCACTCACGTGCTTCGCTTGCATTCCACTTAAATTGCTCGATGGTTTTGTGCAAAAAAAAACGCCACAAAATCCTCAATAATTTAAGCGGCTTGATTAAAAACCCTTTCGTATTTTACGGGCGACATATAATCGTTCGCTGTGTGCAAACGATCTGAGTTGTAATATCTCATGTAGGCGGCCACATCTTTTTTCATGTGGTCCCGTGTTGGTTGAGCAATTTTAAATATACAATCGTGTTTCAGACTACCAAAAAATCGCTCCACCACAGCATTGTCCCAGCAGGCACCAACATCACCCATACTCGCCCGGATTCCATAGCCAGTTAATAACTTTCTGTAGCGTTTACTCGTGTATTGCGAACCACGATCACTGTGGAACACTAACCCTTTCGGCGGTTGAGGTAGGTTGTAAGCCTTGATCATCGCCTTGCTAATCAAATCCGTTGTCATCCGCTTATCAATATGCAGTCCACAATACGCCGTGAAAACAAATCCATCACAATAGCCAGGTAGATCCAGCCTTCACCGGTTTTCAAATAGGTAACGTCGCCTGCCCATACTTGATTGGGACCAACAGGATTGAAGTTCTGATTCAGCAAATTAACAGCGACTGCATCACTATGGTTGCGTGTTGTGGTTACCTTGTAGGCCACACGCAGCTTGACTTTCAGACCAATCTTTCCGATCAACTTCCGAACTTTATAACCGCCAATATTACTGCCTTCTTCACCTAGTTTTTTCATCATCTCGCGACGCCGTAAACTCTGTCGGCTCTGCTCAAACAAGCACTTTATACGTTGATGTAAGCGCAGCGTGTTTGTAGTGGTCAACTTTTTTTGCTAGTTCTTTTTATTATAAAAGAAGCATTTTTTTATTTTTATTTATTCTTATAGAAATTTTTTTTCACTATGCCCAAGTGATATAGTTAACTTTAGATTAGGAGTTTAATTGGTCAATAAACTCTATCAGTAAAAACAAAGGGTATTTACATTTTCAATATATAGAGGAATTGTTATGAATCGACATTATTATATCAGCGATAAACTAGATGATTTAGAGCGTGTTGAGCTTGAATTACAAAAACAAGGCATAGGCTCACCTCAACTCCACGTTTTTAGTCGAGAAGATACTACCGCAGCAGCAGACGCCCATCATCTACACGAAGTCACTGACTTTACTAAGCGTGATGTCATTCATTCGGGTTTTATTGGTTTAGGTATTGGTTTATTAGGCTCTGTGGTTGTTTTGGGCGCCTTCCATTGGTTCGGATGGAATGATTCGCCAGTTGGCTGGATGCCTGCTATTTTTCTCGCTGTTATTGTTATCGGCTTTTCGACTTGGGTATGTGGTTTGCGAGGTATACAAGTACCCAATCACGAATTCACCAAGTTTAAGTACGCACTAGATGCAGGCAAACACATCTTTTTTATCGATGTAGATTCAAATCAAGAAGAATCACTAAGAGAAGTTGTATCTAATCACCCTAATCTTGAATTTGCAGGCGATGGCAGTGCTGCACCAAGCTGGCTGGTTCATGGCAAAACTCAGTTTCAACGATTTATCAAAGCGATGCCTTAACCCGCTCAGATGAATCTTGTCGAGATTTTTTTGTAAATTGAAGAGGTACGTTTAACTTGTCTCCAAGATTGCAAGTTATACACGCATAACAATTTTTTATTATGCCTTTATCTGCTATTCAGAAAATCGTAGTCGATATAAGCCCTGAGTCATTCCCAACATAACAGAAGAACCCTTGAGGCTTTACCCCTGATATAAAAAGGCCCTAGCCGTTAGCATAGCGGTCGACGAATTAAGATGAATTTATAAGCTACGATGGAATTGTCACCGGCACCTAGGTGTGTTTTTAGCCCATATGTGCTGTCGTAAAATTTGCGCAAGAGCTGTAGTTCGCCCCGATTCACGATCAAAAATAGGCATGTTCATGTTGTGGGCGTGATCACATATAGCAATAAAATTTTGTCCTATAAAGTGGCTGTATTACCCGATCCTGCTGGCGGTAATTGGCCGTATGTCCTTTCAATACCTCTATCGTAAACACTGCGCCATATTAAAATGTTGTCACTGGTTTCTGGGGTAAAATCAAATCGATACAGTGCATGTTAGTTAATAACAAAAAACCATCGCTACCTATCGCAAAAGAATCGTTAATTATTTTCTGATCACCTCTATATTCAGCTTGTCTCACCGCTG
>JBLHWO010000014.1:0-28866 GCA_047629215.1 Cellvibrionaceae bacterium
AAAAACTGGTGGAGTGAAAATGGACGGTTTTTGATAGGAGCCGTTGTTATTGGATTAACGGCTTATTTTGGTTGGCAGTGGTGGACGCAACATCAAAAAAATTATGCAGAGGGCGCCGCCGCGATTTATACAGACTTGTCAGAAATAGTGGCGACCGCCAATGGTGTAGACCTTACCGAAGAACAGCAAAAAACGGCTCAGTTTTTAATCGGGCAGTTGCAGAGCGATTATGAAAAAACGCTCTATGCCGCAAATGCATCAATGTTAGCTGCAAAGCTAGCAGTTGAAAAAAATGATTTGGCCACAGCAGAAACTGAACTTAATAAGGCTTTATATTATGATGATGAAGATGTAAAGATCATCGCCTCATTGAGGCTGGCTAAAGTTTACTTAGCGCAAGAAAGGTATGATCAAGCATTAACTATAGCAACTTATGATAAAGATGATGCTTTTACTGCCAGTTATGTGGTTTTGCGTGGTGATATTTTAGTAGCTATGGGCGATATTGAGCTTGCTCGCAGTGCGTATCAGCAGGCAGTGGCTTTGCTGGGATCAGATCTAGAAAATAGAAATAGAGGGCTACAGCGGCAATTGTTAGAAATTAAGCTATCGAACTTGCCTGAGGCTGGAGAGCAGTCTTAATGTTTAGCTTACGATTACTTGGCCTATTGCTAATGATAGCGAGTGTCTCTGCCTGCTCTTGGTTCGGCGACAAACAAAAACAACCTAATGAGCTCACTAATATTACTCAGCGAGTTGATATTCAGCGACGCTGGGAAGTTAATGTTGGCTCAGGGCTGGGTTCACTTTATCGTTTGATGCCACCTGTGATCGATAAAGATAGAATTTACGCCAATGATTATAAAGGCCGTGTTTATGCTTTTGATCGCAAGACAGGTGCGCATCAATGGCGACAGAGCTTGGATTTAGATGTTGCTTCAGGTGTTGGAATTAGTGCTGATTTGGTCTTGATCGCATCCTTGGATGGCGATGTGATAGCCCTAGACAAAGAGTCGGGTGAAGAGCGTTGGCGCTCAAATGTTACTAGTGAGGTTCTGGCCCCCCCACAAAGTAATGGATCAGTTGTAGTCATTCAGACCAATGACGGCAAACTATTCGGTTTAGATGCTAAAACCGGTGAAAGTATGTGGACCTATACGACACAATTGCCAGTTTTGACCTTGAGAGGAACAGCAACCCCACAAGTGTTTGGCCCGAATGTTATTACCGGATTTGCCAATGGCAAGTTAATTGCGTTATCAGCTTTAGATGGAACAGCTTATTGGGAAAGGCGTATTGCTCGTCCTCAGGGTAAGTCTGATATCGAACGAGTGGTTGATATTGATGGTACGCCAGTGATTAGCGGTCAGCTGATTTATGCAACCAGCTATAACGGAACCTTGAGTGCCTTGACCCCGCGAGGTGGCATTGTATGGTCGCAAACCACGTCTAGTTACAGTAGCCCTGTAGTTATTGATAACAAAGTCATTGTTTCTACCGCAGAAGGCTGGATGAAAGCATTTAATGCCGAGACTGGCGTGTTGATTTGGGAAAGCAAATTACTGTCTGGTCGGAAATTAGCAGCACCTCAAAATCTGGCAGGCTTTGCTGTAACGGCCGATTATGAAGGTTATGTTCATGTGTTCGACACCGATTCAGGCTCTATTTTGGATCGTTTTAGAATCGATAGAGACGGCGTACGTTCGCCTATGGTCTCTGACGGTTCTTATCTCTATGTCCTAGGTAACGATGGCGTATTAGCCTCTATTGCCGTTTATTTATTTAAACCTAAAAACGGCAGTTAGGCACCAAAAAGATGTGTAACTAATTGGCGTGCATAGGGAAAGTTAAAAATACAGGGCAACCTGGTGGGTTGTTCGTTATTTTTTAATTTTTTCTAGGTGCGTCAAGAAGTTGCGCAGACTTTGGTGATCTAACTGCGGTTTTAGGTTCAACCCTAACTGGTCTAACCGATGTTACCTGTTATTGCCCTTGTCGGGCGCCCCAATGTGGGTAAATCTACTCTGTTCAACCGTCTCACCAAAACTCGAGATGCTTTAGTTGCCAACTATTCTGGTTTAACACGCGACAGAAAGTACGGTGAAGCCCAATTTGGTGAGCGCCAATTAATTTGTATTGATACAGGTGGTTTAACTGGAGGAGAGGAGGGAATTGATGGCGCCATGGCCGAGCAGTCACTGCTGGCTATCGTTGAAGCTGATTTAGTCCTGTTTCTTGTCGATTGTCGTGCCGGCTTAACGCCAGCAGACATCCATATTGCTAATCATCTACGCACAACGGGTAAGCGTATTTTGTTGGTGGTCAACAAGGTTGACGGTAGCAATCCCGAGGTTGTGGTAGCGCCTTTTTATGAGCTAGGATTTGAAAACCTATTTGGCGTCACTGCGACGCAAGGTCGTGGTGTTCGTGTATTAATGGAAAAAACGCTTGAGCTATTACCAGAGCCTGAGTCTACAGAAGACGAACTAGAAGAAACGAAGGGCATTAAAATGGCTGTCGTGGGCCGGCCTAATGTGGGCAAGTCAACGCTGGTCAATCGCATGTTGGGCGAAGATCGAGTCGTGGTTTACGATATGCCTGGCACGACTCGTGACAGTGTTTATATTCAATACGAACGCTTTGACAAACCTTATACTTTAATCGATACAGCCGGTATTCGTCGTCGTAAAAATGTTAAGGAAACGGTAGAGAAGTTTTCTATTGTTAAAACCTTAAAAGCCGTTGAGGATGCTAACGTCGTTATTTTGCTAATCGATGCTCAGGAAGGTCTAGTTGATCAAGATTTGCATCTTATTGGTCATGTGATTGATGTAGGGCGTGCTTTAGTTGTTGCGGTTAATAAATGGGATGGGCTTGAGCAAGAAGCCAAGCAATTCATTAAAAATGAACTGGAGCGACGTTTGCGCTTTGTAGACTTTGCTAATATTCATTTTATATCGGCCTTGCACGGCACTGGCGTTGGCCATCTGTATGAGTCAGTTGAGGAAGCCTATAAGGCTGCTACGGATCGTTTTTCGAGTAATTACTTAACGCAGGTGCTACAAATGGCAGTTGCAGATCATCAGCCACCAATGGTTCGAGGTCATCGTATCAAGTTGCGTTTTGCTCATACGGGTGGACACAACCCACCGATTATTGTTATCCATGGTAACCAAACAAAAGATATTCCAGGTCATTATGTTCGATACTTAGAGAAGACGTTTCGACGGGCCTTGGAGCTGCACGGTACGCCAGTGAGGCTTCAATTTAAATCTTCTGAAAATCCCTTTGCAGGCAAAGCTCCAGGTACTCGTCAGCAGGCCCGTCAACGACGAATAGCGGCACATTCAGGCAAGAGTGATAAGTCAAAGAAGCTAAGTAATAGTACAAAGAATAAGAAAAGATAAATAAAAGTAATTACCTCGAGCGTCACTGACTTTGAATCTCCTAGCAAAGGCGGAGGTTTTTGAAATTAATTTATCGGCTTTTAAACCTAGGCAGTTTGCGACCGTTATAGCCTAGGTCATACCTCTATATAGGGATTTGGGTACTGTTTGAATCGACAGTTTTTAGTTATTTAACGCTATACTGCCCATCCATTTTTTTGCTAATAATTACTTCCCGTTTATGAGTTTTCTTGCACAGCTTCGACAACAGCTCTCTAATGAACAAGGGCTTAAATTGTGTTATGTATTACAGGTCCGCCAACAACCGGAGCAGTCCGTCAGCTTGAGCCTTAGTTTGGTGGAATACCATCAGGGACAGCCGATCTATCCTGGAAAGCCTTATTTTCTTCAAGTCGAACACCTCCAGCGACCACCGCCTTTTCTAGCGCCATCAGATATTCCTTTACTGCAAATGTTGGGCAAAGCTTTACCCCGCTGGATTCAGCAAAGTAAGGGGGGCTTACCTGAATTTGCTAGTGAGGAATTTATTCAAGGCTTAATCGACTCCCAGCGCTGCTTTATTGAAACCGAAAAACAGGTATGGTTTCCCGTTAAACTTGGGGGCCGTCAGGCGGTGGAATTATTTTGGGATATTAATAATACGGGTGACCAACAATTACGCTGGCGCTCACAAATGTCAGGTACCGTGTTCTGCGTAGGGCCTATCATCTTTGTTTATGATATTTGCGCTCAAAGCTCTACTCAAAATTATACTCTCAGTGCCACTACAAATAGTCTCACTCAGGAAGCAATAAAAACAGCAACGATGCACAATAAAGCCTTGTCGCCTCAGGCTATAGAATCCTTTTTGAGTCGATACCAAGACCGCTGGCAAGAGTATTCTTTACCTCTCCCCGAAATACTACCTCGGAGAGATGTTGTAACAACAGTGACCCCGGTGCTCTATTGCTATAGTCAACCTGCATCCATCTGTCTTAAGACGGCGAGGAATATTATCGAATTAAGGTTCCGCTATAGCAGCCAAGACTATAGCGTAACGCTGAGTGCTAATGCAGAAAATAACGATGCTCTCTACTGGAGTGGCACTGAGCTAGTTCACCTCACCCTTCAGCCTGAACATGAACGTCTTTATCAACAGCAGCTTGCGCCTTTTTTATCGCAGCTAGATCCAATAGGGCTCATTGGAGCCTCGTTTCAATGGCATTCCTCCAATAAAAATGTCTGGCAAAACCTGTTGGTAGAAACACGTCTTCAATTGGAAGCTGAAGGCTTTCAATTTTTAATTGAGCTTGGTTTTCGCCATCATTATGTTGTTGCTGATAGTTGGCAGGTGAACATTAATGACGATACCAGTGACAATAGTCAAAAATTATCCTTACAATTATCCGTTGCTGGAGCGGCCTATAATTTAAGTACACTTTTAGGCCAATTACACGATTTTAATACCGCACAACAAAGGGGTGAGCGGGCCTACTTTGAATTGCCAGATGGTCGTTTATTGTTGTTGCCCTCTGAAGAGCTCACGGGTCTTATCAGCGATCTAGGTGATTGGTTTAGCCATCCTAATGATGAATTTCGCGTACCCAATAGCCAGCTGTATCGACTCCATGACCTCCATGAGAAATTGCCCGCTGATACACAATGGCAGGGCGATATAGAGCAACTTAATCAAGCCATCAAACTCCATCAAAATCCGGTCATTCTCGACAGCGCACTGTGTGGTGTTAAAGCCGAATTACGTCCTTATCAGTGGCTGGGGGTTTGTTGGTTACAGCATTTAAAGCAACATCAAGTCAATGGTTTGCTGGCCGACGATATGGGCCTAGGTAAAACCCTGCAAGCGCTCTCCCACCTGAGTCTAGAGCAGCATCAGGGAGAGCTCAAACAACCTGCTCTGGTTATCGCCCCTACCAGCCTACTGCATAACTGGTCTGCTGAAATAAAGCGTTTTACGCCACATCTACAGCATCTTATTATTCATGGCCCACAGCGCCATCAATACTGGACCCAATTAAATGATTACCATATTCTTATCAGTAGTTACCAATCTGTCGCCAATGATCTGAAACACTGGCAGCGGCATGTACTCAGCTGGGTAATTCTCGATGAGGCACAAGTGATTAAAAATCCACGTACTCGGGCAAGCCAAGCCGTGCGCCAACTCGATAGCGCTCACCGTCTATGTTTATCGGGTACGCCAGTGGAAAACCATCTCGGTGAATTATGGTCATTGTTGGATTTCCTAATGCCCGATTGTCTGGGCAGTCACAAAGCATTCAAAAGCACTTATCAGAAACCCATCGAAGAGGATGGCAACCACGACAAGTTGCAGAAATTGTTGCAACGTATAGCCCCCTTTATGCTTCGCCGTAGCAAAGATCAGGTCGCCCAGGATCTGCCTGCTAAGACAGAGATTCATGAAACCATCAGCCTTAATGACGACCAGCAGGCTTTTTACGAGAAGATCAAATCCACCGGTTGGCAGCAACTGCAAGAGGACTTATCCGATGAGCTGCAAGACGATAGAAAGACCCGTGGTCAGCAGCAGATACTCTTGCTCACCGCCTTATTAAAATTACGACAGGTCTGTTGCGACCCACAATTATTGGGTGAGCATGGGGTCAGTTCCGCTAAGCGTGAACACTGTATTGAAATGATCAGTAAATTAGTGGCAGAGAATCGCGCTATTTTGGTGTTCTCCCAATTTACCTCTATGCTTGACCTCTTGGCCACAGACTTAAACGCGCAATCTATACCCTACCTAATGCTAACTGGCCAAACCCGTAAACGGCAACAAATGGTAGATGCTTTCCAAAAAGGAGACGCACCGGTATTTTTGATCAGTTTAAAGGCCGGGGGTGTTGGCTTGAACTTAACGCGAGCGGACACGGTGATACATTACGATCCTTGGTGGAATAATGCCGCCGAGCAACAGGCCACTGATCGGGCCCATCGCATCGGCCAGAACAAACCGGTGTTTGTGTACAAGTTAATTGCGGAAAATACTATAGAAGAAAAGATTGCCCAACTGCAGCAACGAAAAGCACTCTTAAGCCAGCATGTTAAGCACCGAGCCCAAGTGAGTGGCAGTGATTTTGCTCTTAAACTCGAAGATCTTTTAGCGCTCTGGCAAGAGGAGTCACCTAATTCATGATAAGTCTCGATATCGCTAATATTGATCAGTACCTTAGTCAGCAAGGACGCTTTTGTCTTATCGGCTGGTTACTCTCACAAAACTATTTGCATTACGCGGATTATGAATCTTGGCGTTACGGCCAATTAGATTATTTGGATAACGCGTTGTTAATTGATAGGGAAGCGCTCGCTATTTTATTGTCCGATACCACAAAATACTGTGGTTCTCTGGGCTTATGTAGCGAGTCACAGGTCTTTTACCGTTGGGAGTGTCAGCACCGTGTTGCCCTGAATGCCAGTAAACAACCTGAATACCACCAACAACTCACCCAGCATTGGCTAAGGCCTCAGGACTTACCTCAGCTAGATTTATTTATGGATAACAGCCCACAGATCATTGAGAATGAACTGCGAGACACCTTAAGTGGTCGCCAATTTGATCGAGCAGAGCTATTGCTAAAGCAATTAGTGGAGCTCAATCCTACTCACCCGCACCTTGGGGCCTATCAAGATCTACTCAATTACGGACAGTATATGCAAAGCAATCCAAACATTGATGCAGCGTCTCTTGAGGGGGAGTTAGAGGGATTAAAGAAAGAAGTTCTGCCGCTAGCCGAAGAGGTGCTGATGACCCAAGCGAGGGACTATCTTGCTTTTGCCTGGCGGCGCATGGCCAACAACCTAGACACTATCCCCTTTAATCCACAAGCCCCCCAGCTTCATCCTAGTTTTGCACTCGCACAAATTCCCGATTGGCCCGCCGTGCAACAATGTTTGGAGCAGGATTTAGTGCTCTATCAATATCCCTCGCTATTGGAGCGCTTAGCTATTGCTTATCAAGCCTTACAACAAAGTGGACCCTCACAATTGCTATGGTGCTTATTGATGGAGAAGGATTTTCAATATGCCGAAGAGGCAATAGATAATCAGCGTGGCCAAAGTATTTACCAACTACGAAAAGATTTTTGGGATTTTGGTGATGTGTGGCCTAGCAATTATTTTCCGGCCTTTGTATTGGCGAAATCGCCAGGGTTGATTCGGCATATAGAGGCATTTGCACCGCTAAGGCTTCAGGCAAGTCAGGCAATGATTGCTTTGCTGCGTCGTTACTTGGATGGCGAAGATGAAATAACCGCACGGGAAGACTTGCAAAAAATCAGCCCAGCCTTATTGAGGATGTATATGGACGCACGTAATACGTATAAGAGAATAGGGCGACTTTAGGTTCATTTTATATTGGAACCACTTTTTAGCTTTTTAGGTTCAGCTTACTTTTAGGGAAGACCGGACGTGCCTGCAAAATCAAGGAGTCTGCCCCCTTTAGGGGTAAGCCTGCATGAAAGCAAAACGGTTCTCGTGTAAAGCCTCCACGGTAATTTATAGCCCTGAAGACAGGCAGCGCCAGCCCCTATCAACTAGACGTTGCATCATTGTCTTAGCTTTACTCTCGCAATTATCCTTGTTTCGTTTTGCCTCTAATAATGATACGACAGGGGAACTATTTTTTTGGATGCTCACACTGCAAGGCAAATCATTAGTGCTATTTTGGTAGTGAATGCTAACTATCGCTATATCCCTTCTTTTTTGGCAATAATAGCCTGCTGTTTGCATATTAGCCTCCAGTCGGTCAGATATCACAGCTTGAGAGTTAGGCACTAAAAAAGCGGCCATCAAAAATAACAATTGAATTGGGGAAATCATGGGTACCTCATTAGAACTAATGCAGGTCATCTTGTGACCTAGTTCACATAACGTCTGTACTGACTATAGATGTTTGAGGCGAATGCGTAGGATGATTTTGTTATGGAATATTGATTAAAAAAGCGTCAAGGTTTTAAGCTAGAGGCGGTGCATGTTTCACGAGCGTTTCACAGGTTTGAGTCAGAGCATTATCTAAAAAAATAGTGAGATTAGCCAGTGAGACCGTTGCACGGAAGATGATTTTTATTTCAGGTACTCCAAAATCGCTCCTACATCTTGGATGTACCCTCCTTCTATGGAGGGCAAGGCATACCCCAAGGACACCTAGAAAACGCACGATAAATCTGTAGGAACAGATTTAGGCAGCTTTGCTGGCCGAAGGACTAGCGCCATGGAAGGTGCTAGTCCAAAGAAGGAGTTTATGCATTAAACCCCACAAGGAGGCACCGAGGTAAATAACCGATTGAGACCATTTTTCCTTGGTGCCTCCTTGTGGGGGCAAACCCGTATGAAAGTAAAATGGCTTTCGTGTAACGGTCTCATAGTAAAATTAGATTAACTATCGATTTTAATCACCTTGCTCACAAAGCTTCCTTCTCCAAGTTGAGTCATTAGTTCATCGCCAATATTGATGTCTTGTGTATTTTTAAGGATATCGCCTTGTGTGTCGGTAACAACACTATAGCCTCGGGCAAGAATATCTAAAGGATTTACCGCATTAAGTAAGTGCGCTTTGGTAACGATTTGCTGTCTTTTTATTGATAGTTGTGAGTTTAGTGCTTTAATAATCCGTTTATTGAGTTTTTTTAAGCTATCTTGATGTCGTTGTATTGGCTTGCGTGGCTGTTGCTGTAAATATCTATTTTTATATGACGATAGCTCTTTATTGCAATCGTTTAAAATTACTGCCATAGAACGTACGAAACTTTTTTGATACTGTTGAATCAATTGTTTTTGGTGTTTTATCTGTTCGCCAGGATGACGCAATCGTTTTTGTAAAAAAACTAATTGTTTCTGTTTTTGTTTTAATTGCAACTGTTGGTGTTTGATTAATTGTAGTCGCCAAACATCAAGGGCCTGCTCCCATTCCGCCAAGTCAGGCGTTGCAATCTCTGCACTGGAGGAGGGGGTTGGAGCGCGAACATCTGCTACAAAATCACAAATAGTAAAGTCAACTTCATGGCCCACAGCACTGATGATAGGAATAGGGCTGTGTGCAATAGTGCGAGCCAAGGTTTCGTCATTAAATGCCCATAGATCCTCGATTGAACCTCCCCCGCGTCCGATAATGAGCAAATCAAATGGCTTGAAATTGCTTGCCATGCTGAGCGCTTGAACCATTTCTGCGGCAGCATTAGCACCTTGAACCGCTACAGGAATAATGGTGACGGGTGCGATGGGGTAACGTCTTTCTAGTACGCTTAATATATCGCGAATCGCGGCACCTGTTGGAGAGGTGATCACGCCAATATGTGTGGGGAATAAGGGTAAGGCTTGTTTTGTTGCTTCGTCAAACAGACCTTCCTGTTGTAACTTAAGTTTAAGTGCTTCGTAGGCTTGTTGAAGTGCTCCAGCACCGGAATCTTCCATATGCTCGGCGATTAGTTGGTACTCTCCGCGACCTTCATAAAGGCTAACGCGAGCCCGAATTAATACCTGATTACCTGATTCAGGTTGCCAGCGAAGGCGCTGATTTGCATTCTTGAACATAGCGCAACGAACCTGCGCACGGTCATCTTTCAATGTGAAGTACCAATGGCCTGAGCTGGGTTTGGCCAAATTAGATATTTCTCCAGAAACCCATATCAGGGGGAGGTGCGTTTCTAATAATTGCTTAGCACGGCGATTGAGTTGACTAACAGAAAAAATATTTTTTTCAGGTGTGTTGGTTGCGGTCAAATTAAGATTGGGTGTATTCATTTATACATCTTAAATTAATGTCTACTAAATTCATATTGTATAAAACCACAGATAACATTTACCCGCTTCTCTTAAGCGTTTATAATTGTATGTTTACTTACATTACTGCGCAGTAGGCAGTTTGTATCTTAGCTTAGCCGATTAATTGGATTGACGTTTTATGTTGCGAATACGCGAAGAAGCCCTCACATTTGATGACGTTTTACTGGTTCCGGGTTATTCGGAAATCACCGCAAAAGACGTGTCTCTCCGTACACAGCTTACTCGGAGTATCCAGCTGAATATTCCTCTAATTTCTGCCGCCATGGATACCGTCACGGAATCCAACCTCGCTATATCCCTTGCACAAGAAGGCGGTATTGGTGTTATCCACAAAAGCATGTCAATTAAAGACCAAGCGATGCAAGTGCGCGCGGTTAAGAAATTCGAAGCTGGCGTAGTGAAAGACCCCATCACAATTGAATCCAGTGCGATGATTAAAGACTTAATTGAATTAACTCGGCAAAATAATATCTCTGGTGTCCCTGTATTAGAAAATGGACACTTAGTGGGCATTGTTACCGGGCGCGATGTCCGTTTTGAAACTAATTTAGATGCGAGCGTCGCTAGTATTATGACGGGTAAGGATAAGCTGGTGACCGTTAAAGAAGGTGCAGAAGCCACCGTTGTTCGCGAGCTATTACATAAATACCGCATTGAAAAAGTCCTTGTCGTTAATGACGCTTTTGATCTTTGTGGCCTGATCACCGTTAAAGATATTAATAAAGCTGAGCGCTACCCAAATTCCTGTAAAGATCCTGAAGGTCGTTTACGTGTTGGTGCCTCAGTCGGTACTAGCCCTGATACCGACGACCGAGTAGATGCCTTGATTGCGGCTGGGGTTGATGTACTTGTAGTTGATACGGCCCATGGCCATTCCAAAAATGTTATTGAGCGCGTTCGCAAAATTAAGCAGGCCTATCCTGAAATTCAAGTTATCGGTGGTAATATTGCTACTGCAGAGGCAGCCAAAGCACTTGTAGAAGCCGGTGCAGACGGTGTCAAAGTCGGAATTGGTCCGGGTTCTATTTGTACTACTCGTATTGTCAGTGGCGTGGGTATTCCTCAAATATCAGCCATTGCCAATGTAGCAGAAGCGTTAGCGGGTACGGATGTGCCAGTGATTGCCGATGGTGGTATCCGTTTTTCTGGTGATATTGCAAAAGCCATTGTGGCGGGTGCTAATGCGATTATGGTGGGGTCTATGTTTGCCGGAACTGAAGAGGCTCCCGGTGAGGTTGAGCTTTATCAAGGACGTACTTATAAATCTTACCGAGGAATGGGTTCCTTGGGCGCGATGGCAAAGACACAGGGCTCCTCGGATCGTTATTTTCAAGAAGGCAGCGCGGTTGAAAAGTTGGTCCCAGAAGGTATTGAGGGTCGTGTTCCTTATAAGGGCCCATTGTCGGCGATTGTTCACCAATTAATGGGGGGGCTGCGATCGGCTATGGGTTATACCGGTTCGCGCACAATCGATATTATGCGTACTCAGCCAGAGTTTGTCCGAGTAACCTCTGCTGGTATGGGCGAAAGCCATGTGCATGATGTGCAGATCACAAAAGAAGCCCCAAATTATCCTATTCGGTAGAAGCTACCTGCGTTGCCTACAAGGATCTAGGTAAGGGGCGTTAGTAGGGAGCGAGAGCTTTGCTAATACGGCGTTGAAAATGATCTTAAAATGCTCACTTATGTATCATAAACTCCGCTTTTGCGATCATTTTCGCCTTGTCTTGACTGCCTCGCTGACGCTTCTCTATTCCAGCAAGTCACTCATCAAAAATGATATTTAGATTATTCAGGTTTAAATATCCAAAGAGTTAATAACATGACACAAGATATTCATTCTGAACGCATTTTAATTATTGATTTTGGGTCGCAGTACACGCAGTTGATTGCGCGGCGGATTCGTGAAATCGGCGTGTTTTCAGAAATTAGGCCCTTTGATATTTCAGAGGCAGAATTACGAGAGTTTAATCCTAAGGGCATTATTCTATCGGGCGGGCCAGAATCGGTCGCTGCAGGCCAATCACCGCGTGCACCGCAAGCCGTTTTTGAATTAGGTATTCCTGTACTGGGTATTTGTTATGGCATGCAAACGATGGCAGAGCAATTAGGTGGTGCGGTTGCCCCCTCTCGTGTTCATGAGTTTGGTTATGCTGAAATAAAAGTAGAAAACAGTGATTCTCTACTTGCCGATATGAACGATCGAACCAGCAATACAGAAGGCGCCTATCTTGATGTATGGATGAGCCACGGTGATAAGGTTAGCCGAATGCCGGCTGAGTTTAGTTTAATGGCATCGACAGGTTCTTGCCCCATTGCCGGAATGGTCTGGGAAGAGAAACAGTTTTATGGCGTTCAGTTTCACCCTGAAGTGACGCATACGCTTCAAGGCCAGGCACTATTTGAAAAATTTGTTTTAAATTTTTGTGGCTGTAAGGCGCTTTGGACAGCAGACAATATTATTGATGATGCCGTCTTTAGGGTTCGCGAACAGGTGGGTGATGAAAAGGTCTTGTTGGGCTTATCAGGTGGCGTCGATTCCTCTGTCGTTGCAGCGCTATTGCACAAGGCGATTGGCGATCAGCTGACCTGCGTTTTTGTCGACAACGGTTTACTCAGGAAAAATGAAGGCGAACAGGTTATGGAAATGTTCGCCAACAATATGGGCATTAAAGTGATTCGCGCTAATGCGGAGACGCTTTTTTTAGATAATCTAAAAGGTGTCAGCGACCCAGAACAAAAACGTAAAGTGATTGGTAATACCTTTATCACTATTTTTGATGATGAGGCCAATAAAATTAAAGAGGTTAATTGGCTTGCACAGGGGACTATTTACCCCGACGTGATTGAATCCGCAGCCTCTAAAACAGGCAAAGCGCATGTCATTAAATCCCACCATAATGTAGGTGGATTACCTGATGATATGAAGTTAAAGCTAGTCGAGCCATTACGTGAGTTATTCAAAGATGAGGTCCGTAAAATCGGCGTGGCACTCGGTTTACCGCCGGCTATGGTGAATCGCCATCCCTTCCCCGGCCCAGGTTTGGGGGTGAGAATATTGGGTGAAGTTAAAAAGGAATATTGTGACTTGTTACGTGAAGCCGATGCGATTTTTATCGAAGAGTTACATAACGCAGATTGGTATCAAAAAGTCAGCCAAGCCTTTGTTGTATTTCTGCCTGTGAAATCGGTCGGTGTGGTCGGCGATGCTCGCCGCTATGAGTGGGTTGTTAGCTTGCGGGCAGTTGAAACCATTGACTTTATGACGGCCCGGTGGGCACATTTGCCCTACGACCTACTAGAAAAAGTCTCGAATCGTATTATTAATGAGATCTCAGAAATTTCTCGCGTTGCCTATGATGTCTCCAGTAAACCGCCCGCTACTATTGAGTGGGAGTGAGTTGAGTTGTTAATACTAATAAAATCAATAAATTAGCTATTTTAGAAGCGAGAACTGCCGCACAAAAAATGATTTTTGGGATTGATAAGTTATGGTAAACCTATAGGCTTCGGCTATAGTTAATTAATAAATTTTAGTAGTAAAATGGAGAGGTAGCATGAGGTGGTCGATAAAGGCATTATGTCTAGTAGTATTGAATTGCTCAGCTGTAGCAGCCAATGCGGCGAGTTATTGGCAGGATGTAGAGGGGTTTAGTCTCAGAACTGACCAGTCTTTAATGGCCAAGGCCTCAAACGCTAGAAATATTAGGGCGGATATAGATGCTATCAGACAGCGGCTTCTTAATTCTGACAATGTTGATATTGAACTTCCTCTTCCTGGTGGCCAAACAGCCATTTATCATTTTGAGTATTCCCCTATCGCTGAACAAGGTTTACTAGATAAATTTCCAGACATTCGTACTTTCAGGGGTACCGATGTTAGCGATTCTAAAAACCGGGGTCGTTTCGATATTTCTCCTGCGGGTTTCCGTGGCATGTTTCGCCATAACGGCGAAACCATATTAATTGATCCCCAATATGTGGGTAACTCTCAAGCCTATATATCGTATGTCGCCAAAGACGCTGAGCCATTATCTGCAAGACCGCATGATCAGGTTATCTACACTGAACTATTAAAATCAGCTGAGAATGCAGCTGAGCGCAACCTAGCTAAAGGTAGTTCCGATGGCAGTTTACGGACTTATCGTTTAGCCGTAGCGGCCACGGCAGAATACACACAATTCTTCGGTGGTACAGTGGCGAATGGCATCGCAGCAATTACCACAGCTATTAATCGTGTGAATGAGGTCTATGAAAACGATTTGGGCATTCGCTTAGTTTTAATTGCCAACAATAATGTAATTGTTTACACCGATGCCTTAACAGATCCATATGAAAATGATGGTTTTGATGACTTGGATCGAAATCAGGACAATATAAGCGATACGATTGGTAACGTTAATTACGATATTGGCCACCTTTTTGGCACGGGCGCAGGTGGTGTTGCTGACTTAGGCGGTGTATGTAACAACTCTGTAAAGGCTCGTGGATTGACCGGCTTGAGTAGCCCGACAGGCGATGTTTTTCATATCGATTTTGTGGCCCATGAAATCGGCCACCAGTTTGGGGCAGACCATACCTTCAATGGCACAACAGGAGGTTGCGGAAGTATAAATCGTAACCAATCTACAGCCTATGAACCAGGTAGTGGTTCAACGATTATGGCATATGCTGGAATCTGTGGAGCCGAGAACTTACAAGGTAATTCAGATCCTTACTTCCATTCGGGTTCTATTGCAGAAATTACCGCATTTATTCAAAATGGTGCGACAGGCGGTAGTTGTGCAATTATGACATCACCAGCTAATGCTACACCGAATGCAATTGCGGGAGCGGATGTCACCATTCCTGCAAATACGCCTTTTGTCTTGACTGGTTCTTCAACGGATGCTGATGTGGGTGATACCTTAATGTATTCATGGGAGCAGATGGATGCCGGAGCATCTTCATCTACTCAGTTCGAGTGGGTAGATAATGGTGATCGGGCTATTTTTAGATCTGTTGAGCCAGCAACATCATCGATTCGTTACTTCCCAAATTTACCCGATGTTTTGGATGGTTCTTTAACGCCAGGTGAAGCTTTTCCAACGACTAACCGAAATTTAAATTTTCGCTTTACTGTGCGTGACGGTAATGGTGCAACCGCGTTTGAAAATAAAGTGGTTTCTGTAACAACAAGTGCAGGCCCTTTTGAAGTAATTGCCCCAGGCTTTGGAGGTGCATGGACACAAGGTTCTGCTGATGTTACGTGGGATGTGGCAGGAACAAATTCTTCACCCGTTAGTTGTTCTAATGTCGATATCCTTTACTCCAATAATGGTGGTTCCAGTTTTGATACTACGCTGGCCTCTAATGTTGCCAATGAAGGTAGCCAGTCCGTCACGGTGCCAGCTGCGGCAACGACTCAAGGCAGGGTAATGGTGCGCTGTACTGATAATGTGTTTTTCGCTGTCAGTGATGCTGATTTTCAAGTTTCTGCCTCATCTACTCCCGCTATAAGTAGCGTGAGTAATGTCAGTGCCAATGAAGGAGATCTTCTTGAATTTACGATTAGTTTGAGTGCTGCTGTGGTATCGCCTGATACCCTGACAGTGGCATTTACCTTGACCAGTGGAACTGCAAGTATCGCAGATTATGGTTCGATCACTTTTCTAGGTGGTGTTACAGAGAACCTCGACGGTACGATTACCATTCCATCGGGTATAGCGTCTTTTTCAGGCACGGTCACAACGATTGAAGATACGATGGTAGAATCGGATGAAACGATTATTCTTACCGTTGGTGTTGAAAGCGGTACCGGGACAATTGTGAATGATGATTCTGCTAGTGTGGTTACGCCGCCCTCAACCAAAGATGAAGGCAGCTCTGGCGGCTCAACAAGTGGCATGATGCTATTGTTCCTTTCTTTATTATTTATGTCATCTAGGAAGCGCCGCTTATGATTTACTCCTTTTTCACGTTATTGGTTAGATTATGGATTGCTTCAATCATATTCGTGTTGGTAGGGTGTAATGTGACTGCCGATGAAAAAACTGCTACAGCAGCGCAGCCCATTTATCTGCAAGAGCTTGCATGGGCTAATTCAGCTGATGCTGAGAAGGATGCTAGGAAGGCGTTTAGTAAAAAGGACTATCGTCTATATATAGTAGCAGGGCGTGGAGAGCGGGTTGTCGGGGTTGATTCTGCGCAAGCCAAAGACCTTAAGCAACTTTGTGGTACTCAATATATTCAAGGTAGTACGGATGTTGTTCGTGGTGATCAGCATATGGAAGCGTTAAAAAAAGCGTATGACTATGCAGAGAAGTACAACCAAATAGTCGTTAAGCATTGTTTAGATTGATGCTTGCTTTGGTTTACATGGTACCCACATTTATATTTTTTGTTCTTAAATTCCTGAAGGTAATGTAAATAGTGAATTCTGTTCTACACTCAATAATAAATGAATTGTTATTGAGTGTAGAACGTGTTTTTCAAGCAGTTATACCGTTATCTCGTACTATGGCCTAAAGCCCTTCTTCGTAAAGTTGATCTTCATCGTTATCATAAACACTTATCTGTCTTCATTGTGCTGTATCTTATGTGGGCAACCTTATCCGCGATCCAAAATAAGTCGGATGGTTCATGGGAAATGCCGGTAGTATTATTTCACGTGGCTGTGTTGTTATTAATTCTAGGGTCATGTGAACTGATGCTAGTTGCAGATAAACGCTATAAAAGCGAAGTGGCAAAATACAAGGCGATTAGCCGTTCTCTTTCTTGTTATGGGCTTACTTTTGTTATTATTTTTATGTGTGAACTGTATAGTTATACTGTACTGTATTAATATGGTTGTTCCTAAACAAGGGGCATGGTCTTATTCCACTAATGGACGTGGTCGTTCTATCGCAAAGCCCTGGCCATAATCTGCTCCCATTGTTATTAAGGTCTGCTTTATTTCTTCAGATTCAACATATTCTGCAACTGTTTTAATGCCCATAACCTTGGCAATATCAATAATAGACTTTACAAAAATATAATCTATTTTATTGACTAAAATATTTTTAACGAACAGCCCATCTATTTTTATAAATTTTACCGGAAGCTGCTTTAAATATCCAAAAGAGGAAACGCCGCTACCAAAATCATCAAGCGCAAACTGACAACCAAGTTCAGTGAGTCTTAACATGGCCTTGCTGGCCTCGGTAATGTTACGAATTACCGAGGTTTCTGTTATTTCAAAATTCACGGTGCCTATTGGCAGCCCTGAATGTTTAATAATGCTTTCAAGTTTATCGATAAAACGATCGTCCCCAAAGCTAACACCAGATAGGTTGACCCAATAGGGGCCGTTATTCAGTAGGTGAGGACTCTGCTTTAGCGTTTCAATAAGCGCGCTAACAACCCAAGCATCAATTTTAGTCGTTAATCCATAACGCTCGGCCGTTAAAATAAAGGCGCTGGGAGGCGTGAGTAGTTCGCTATCTTTTTGTTTCATCCGGATTAGAACTTCACATCGTTGGTCCGAAGGGTCCGAGTTGAGTGGCGATACTAATTGCACAAATAAAACAAAATTATTTTCAGATAACGCTGTGTGAATTTTATTAACCCATTGTATTTCCCCGTGACGATTGAGTATGGTGATATCTTCATTGTCGTCGATAATGTGTACGCGGTTGCGGCCTAATTTTTTTGCTGTGTAGCAAGCTGAATCGGCTTTTTGCATTATTGATGTCATATTGCTTGGCTCTGTGGGGTGGATGCAAGCAGCCCCAATGCTCGCGCCCACTCTGAAAATATGGTCATCCCAAAAGAATTTATATTCTTCGATTACTTGACGAAGATTTTCTGTGATCGAACTAGCCTTTATTCTGTCGCAGTCCTTTAGCAGTAGGGCAAACTCATCGCCCCCTATTCTGGAGAGTGTGTCATTTTTGCGAATTTTCTTACTTATTATGCTAGCAATGTTTTTTAATAACTCATCTCCAGCGATATGGCCGCAGGTGTCATTAATCACTTTAAATTGGTCTAAATCGAGAATGCAAAGAGTCATGGTTGTGGAGCGATCTTGGCTAAGTATATCGTTTAGAGTTTGCTCTAAATAACGCCGATTGGTAATGCCGGTAAGTGAGTCATGGTTTGCTTGATGGTTGAGATCGGCCGCCATTTTTCTAGCAGTAGTGACATCTTGGAGCTGTAGAATAATATAAAGAAGTTCATTTTGAGGGTTATAGACTGCTGAAAAACTCAATATGGTTAATAAAGGTTTTTTAGATTTTGAAAAAAATTCAACTTCACATTCAAACGTACCGCTATTTCCGGCTGCCAGTTGGTTTATTTTATGATTAATGTCAGTAATGGCGGATTCGTTAATACATTCCTGTATTTTAAGTGAAGGGTTGCCTTCTGCATGGTAGCGCGCCAAGATAATATTTATTGCATGATTACGACGGTATATTAGTCCATTTTTATCGAGTAATGCCATTCCTATCGGCGCATTAATGAAGACTTGTTCAAATTTTTGTTCGCTTTCTAAACGTAAAACATCTGATCTTTGACGTTCATTTATTTGAGTTTCTAACTCATTATTCTGTTGCTTGAGTTGTTTTGTCCGTATTTCCACTAACTCTTCAAGAGCATTTTCTCGTTGTTCAATAATCTCAAGCATAGCGTTAAAATCTTTAGTTAAAAACCCCGTCTCATCGGGGTAATAAAACTTCCCCCTAATGGAATAATCTTTTGTTGAGCGAACACGTTTGGCAATATTTGATAAATGTATAATCGGGTTTATAACTATTGGCTTCATAAGGCTCGAAAGAACAGAGCCAATAATGACCGCAATGATAGTTGTTAGGCTTGCAGATAAGATATAATCAAATAACAGTTTATGTGTTTCATTATCGTGGTAATGAATGTCAATGCTGCCTAGCCTAACATTATTGTTTTCGATAATAAAATTTTTATTTTTTAAGTTGGCTGAATGAAAATGTGAAAATAGTTTCTCCGCAAGTGAGGTGTGATGGGCAGTGTCAAAGTCCTGAAACTGTATGTTCAATAATTCGATGTCATGTTTGGACGTTAACACGACAGCGTTAATGGCTTTGTCGGTAATTAAGGCTTCTAAAATAACTTTTGCTTCATCTAAGTCTGCAAATAAAATAGCGGCCGCAATATTTCTGCTTATTATTTCTCCTTGAATATAAATTCTATTTTCTAAGTTGGAATTATTTATTTTGATGCTGTTAGACGTCCAAAAAACAGCGGACGCAGTCATAATAATGATTGTCGAAAATAAACTAATAGCCAATAGTTTATTTTTTATTTTAAAATTGTAAATCATTTTTTAATTTAAGTTTTTTGATAATCGTAGTAATTTTGAGCTGATCTTATATCTTTTGTCGGCAGTGTTGTCGTTGATATAAAATCGAACTTTTAGATTACGTATAAAAAATTGAATGTCAAATCCATTTTTTGATAGTGTGCGACTATCGGTGATAAATAATGTTTTAAGTGAGTACTTCTTTATTTCAGTGGGGAGTAGTATAGGGGTGCTGCTGTCATCCCAATATATTATTTGACATTGAAAAAAATCTTTAGGGTTAATTTTTATTTGAATACTTCTATTTTTGTCGATAGCTACAGAGCCTATATTTCTTGCGTATTTATAAATCTTTGAGTTTTCGCTAATGCAGATATTTATTTCTTTGTGAGGCGGCTTCCACTTGACAAATTTGGCGATGTTGATCGTATAGATAAGGTTTAGTTTTGGTTCAGAAACATATTCCGCTGCATTAGCGACATTAATGAAGGAAAATGTAGTGATAAAAAAACAAAAAATACCAAGAGCATTTAAAATGTTGGCCGCTCGGTATCCAATGTCTTTTAAAAATGTCGTGATTGTCATTGGTGATATAATACTAGTTGGTAATGTCGTATTCGAAGCCAATAAAAAATTCTCGTCCGGGTAGTTCAGATGAAGAATTGACTAAGGTCTCTATTGCGTTTTCATCAGTAATGTTTTTGATGGTGAAGCTAAAAGTTAGCGGGTTTCGTATGCGGCCAATTTTTATTGGTATACGGTACTTTGCCCTTAAGTTTAGATACGCATAGCTATCCAACACTGTTTTTTTATTGCTGGGATTGTTGAAAATACTAGGCGCTGTGAGGCTGTCACGCCAAGATAAATCCATGGTTGTTGTGAAGGCATCGTTCGGGCGAAAGGTAAGTCCAGCATTGGCTTTGTGTCTTGGTGAGTAAGTGAATTCAATTGGCTTGCCAGCGCTATCGCGGCCTCCACCTTTTTGTTTGTTATGTTGATATGACCAGTTAATAAATGTGGAGACTGATGAAAAGGGTTCGGCCGCAAGCTCGAGTTCTGCTCCTGAGCTAATAGCATTGTTCGGGTGATTTTCAAAGCCGATAGCGCCACTGCCGTAAGTTACAATAATCGGGTTGCTGATGTCATTATAAAAAAGGTCAATTTTGCTTCGTATTTTTGTAGAAAAGCTATACTCTGCGCCTACTTCAACGCTCTGGATTTTTTCAGGTTTTAGATTGGGGTTAGGTTGAAAGTTGGAGGGGGGGAAAGCAAATGCACCGCTACTGTTTTCAGCGGCAAAAAATCGAGTGCCTTGATACAGTTCGGTAAATGATGGATAGCGAACGGCTTTATTCCAGCTAGAGCGCAAGGTTAGTTTTTCATTTGGTTTAGCCACTAATGCTACGCGTGGAGACAAGTGACCATCAAATAGATCAGGTGATGTCTTGGTGTCATAACGGGCTCCAATAATTAGTGCTAGCTGTTCTTCAGCGATCGAAATTCTGTCTTGAACAAAAACCGCCCCTTTTTGATAGTCGACTACCATGTCATCATCGTGCGCACCAATAACTTGATCAAAACTCTCTCCCGCAGAAATATCTCGATATTCAGCACCTAGCAGTAAATTATGATTGTTGAACTCTATTATCTCTAGTTGAATATTGCTAAATAATTGATAGCCGTGATCAATTTCGCCATCAAATTCAGCGCTTTGGCTGACGGCATGACAGCCGCCACAGCCGGTTCCTTTGCGGTCTGCGTAAGAGAGGTTGCCTTGGAGAGACCAGTTTTTGTCATCGCTGAGATGGCTGTAATTCGCATGAAAGATATTGACCTCTTGGCTAATTTTATCAGTACTGGTGTAGTTAAAGTTTGGTGGGACTATATTTTGATCGAAACCATCAAATTGGTCTTGGCGTTGGTAATAAGACAGCTGCAAGTCTTTAATTCTGCCCTTTATAAATATATCTACACCGCTAGCGTCAGCATTTTGCTCTTGCCAAAACTCAGAGGGTAAACGGCTTTCTTCCCCTCTAGCTGATATGAAGAGTGACTTTTCTGGGCCAAACTGTTCGCCATAGGATAGGTTGACGTTACGACTGTATGCATTGTTTTGAGAATAAGATATACGAGTTTGTCGGTAGTCATCTCCTGAAAGAGTAACTATATTGATAACGCCATTAAGTGCATTTTCTCCATAAAGAGCAGAGCCGGACCCGCGTATGATTTCAATATGTTTGACGTTTTCCATATTAAAAAAATCAAATCCAGGGTGTTGAGGAAAGCCACCTTTGTTCCAAGAATTATAGGGAATGCCATCAATCAATATGAGCACTTTACTGGTGAAGGGGTTAGAGCCAAAGCTACGAATATCGATCGTTTGTACCATAGGGTTCCAGCGTACGTGGACGCCAGGAATCATGCGTAATAGTTCTGGTATGGTTCTAGCGTATGAGTTGCGTATTTGATCGTAGGTGATCAATGATACGGCGCCGGGAGTGTCCTGTAGTCGAGTTAGAGATTTTGTCGGCGCCGTAATTTTGTAGTTAAGTAACTCTTCAAGAGAGACGAAAAGTAGCTCGTCAATGGAATCCTCGGGGTCAGCCGCAAAAGTGCTGGGCAAAGCTAGCGCGGTTAACAGATATACCGCTATTCGTAGCCGGCAACAGCTGCGAATAAAAAAAGCCAGATTAGGGTAGGTTGAGGGTCTCATTTTATCATTTTCCATAAGCGTCTAAATCATAACGATGCAACGTGCGGTTATTATTCAACTTGTCTTAAAGTGTAGACTAAGATGATGTACTTATATTAATTATGCTAATGATTTCGCTTAATTAAAGATACTGTGTTTCTGTTTCGATAATAGACAAGTTTTAGGTAATAGTTTGCTTATAGCCCTTGCCAGAATAAGGGTTTGTGGTTAGGGATTTCTACCGTTGCCCTGAAGTAGTGCTATTGCAAGCGTAATAAGAACAATGAGTTTTAATAGCTGGACTTAGATTGAGAATGTTAGCGATTCAGTGAATGATTACTTTTCTTTTTTATTGTCTTGGTTTTTTGCTTAAGCTTTAGTTGTTAGGCATCATCTTTTTAACTAGCCCAACAACGGCAAGTAATGCCCCGCCGCCAACTGCCATTAGCCCTAATGCACCGAAAATAGGTATTTGGCAGGTATTTGGAGTCAGAGTAAAAACTCTCATCGGTTTTAATTAAAGTTGGTTTAGCTTATATTACACCGTAGTTCAAGGGGGAACGAGATGCCTAGACGACCACGCTTATGTCCCATCGGGATACCGCAGCATATTATTCAGCGAGGTAGCAATCGACAGGTTTGTTTCGCTTGCGATGAAAATGTTGCTGCTTACGCACACTGGCTTTATGACGGGGCCAAAAAGTTTGGTATATTGGTTCACGCTTGGGTATTTATGAAAAATCATATCCATTTATTGGCAACGCCGATAGACGTGGATGGTGTATCAAGCCTGATTCAGTATTTAGGTCGACACTACGTACATTATTTTAATCATCGCTATCAGCGGACAGGCATTCTATAGGAAGTCCGTTTTAAATCTTGTTTGATTCAGGATAATGATTACTTTTTACAATGTCATCGTTATATCGAACTCAATCCGTTACGATCAGGCACGGTAAAGAATTTTACCCCGAATTTCAAATAACCCTGCCATGCAGGGTTATTTATATATTTGCTAATTCCAACCAACAAGCATCTTTTCAAAGAGTTCAGAAGCATTACCTTCCAAGCGTTCTTTCGCAACGGTCACCACTGCATCAGTATCAGTTAAAATTTCTAATATTTGTACAAAAAGCCATGATGGTTTTTACTCTGACCCGGAATTCTCGCTGCTCTTTCAAGGACGATATGTTGTAGTGCTCATATACCTATCGAATATAACGTCGTTGGAAGCCTTATATTTCAGATGACTAGCGGGCCATTATCATCCTTTTTCGACTCAATAAAGTCTAGAAGAGCCAAAGACGATACATCCATTCTCAATCCGAAATCAGTGAGTTGTGATACCTTCCGCGCCGCAATAACATCTAGCGGGAGCAATAGTCTGACAGATGGTGACCTCAGCGCAGTGAGCCAGCAGTTTTTATTCGGATCAAAACTCTACTTCATAATTGGGCTGTACGTAATGCGTGTAATTTGTTGTCGCACCCCACCATCATATCGTGATGGGTACCTTTCTTGAATTTAGGCGCGGTGGTTGTTCCTCCATATTTATCTCGTATTTCCCAAATTGACGTATTTGATCTATAATTTAGGAGCTGAGGCATGCTACCAATTATGTTGGATTATCAAAATATATGACAAAAGATTACACGTACTTCGTACAGGCCCGTGTAGCGGCGATTAGGAATCTAGGTGGGGATGATCATAAAGCCCCTTTTTTAAATTTTTCATCGAACTTTATAGGTTTATAATCCACCTATCTTTGTAAGTGGTTTGGTTAAACGTGTGGTGTTGACAATGATTTATTTAGACTTGGGCCAGGCTCTGGTTAACTAACTCAGGTTCACTAACTAAATGTATCGCCACTTCCCAATAGTCGTTTGAACCTTACCCAATGTGGCATCAAGTTTTTAGCGGGCGTTTGTGGTGTCAAGTGTCAGGCCTATGTTGAGCTGATAAACCCCTGCAGATTCACCGAAGGCCCTTATTATTAAAGCGAGTCATTGTTATGTCCATTAGACTTATCACCAGCGTTCCCGCACACGCCAGAAAAACTGCGGCAGCTGAGTCAAAAAAAACAGTAAAGCCCGATAGTAAGGAGGCCGATGGCACTGTCACTAGGCCATTAACTGCGACTTCAGGTGACGCTGCTGCACAACAACGCAAAGAGACTGCAAAATACTTTGAAAGTAAATTCAAACTCAAAATAGAAGAAATAGAAGATTCCTCCCCCACTAGCCTATCAAGCTCCGAGGATACCCCACCGAGAAAAATTGTTGACTATAAGAAGGTGTCGCCTTTAATTAACCACGTTTCTGCTTTAAGAAATACCAATGATATTACAGGATCTCAGGGTATAAGAAGATCAGCGCTAGAGGGCCACAGGCTTGATGTTGCTGTAGCGGAAGCCAGAGCGGATGTGGCCGCAGGGCGCTATAGCACAGGCTCTGTGAGTGAGCATATGCGGCAGATGTGATGAACTATAAGCTCATTTTTCCTGACAGCTATATTAAACGCGCGAAAAAATTGCTGAAAAAAAACCCTCAAATCCGTAATCAATACCAAAAAACGTTGGAGTTATTAGAAGTTAACCCACATCACCCTTCCTTACGGTTTCATGGCCTGCAGGGGCGTTTAGTTGGGCTATCATCAGTCTCTATTAATGTGAATTATCGCATGGTCTTGGAGTTGGTAAATCGAGAAAATATAATCCTTCTTGATGCAGGAAAGCATGATCAAGTATATTAATTAAGGTTTGAAGTTAATCGGACTAATCCCCAGTTTGACCGGAGTGATTACTTTTACGTTATCTTGAACAATTCGAACGCTACCCGAAGGGCTTAGTGCGGTGTTAGGGCCAATGAATATCCGGCAGTCATCGCCTACATCCTCAAACATCTCAAGTAAAAAGAGACCGCCATCAACCCGGCTGGGCTTCATTTCCAGCCACCCGAACGAAACGGACTTGTTTGACTGAGTCAGTTAATTCATGTCGGCGTCAATACAGAAATTGACCGTAGGGCCTTATTTATGCTGAAAATGGATTGCGTCCTAAATGGAGAGAAAAAGGGTGGGAGTAGGCTGGGTTTCAGTGGCTCTTCAGGAGAGTAAGTCAAAATAAGCCCATGGTCTTGGCGCCAGACGCAGCTTGTAGTATTTTGGCTTCCAAGTGAAAAGGGCGTCTATGCTTCCTATACCCTCAATTAAAAAACTTTTTAGGGGTTTCTATTTCTATTTTTTGTTTGCTGTAGTGGCCAATTAATTTCATTTGAATGAATCAGCAGCTTTGGAGTAAGAAATTGGAACTTATATTACTCAAACTACACCCAGCAGTGTCTAATTTGATTTGGTGGTGAATATGTTTGGTAATCGTATACCCCGTAGTATTATTATCCCTCGCACCTCTTCAGCTCCGGTGCAAGTGCTGCAACAGCAAGCCCTCCCAGTCGCAAACACGACTCGGAGATGGCAGCTCCATGTTCAAAGGTTTGAGCGAGGAGCTAATCGAATCGCTGCCGCATTAAATCAGCGCATGCCAAATGGGCTTGGACGTGCACTGTCAAATCACTTCCGTGCTGCAGGTCAAGCCGTGAATGCACTAAGCGGGCGACCAAGTTCTGACAGCACCGTCTCATCAGCCTCTCAACTGAGTGACGTTTCTCATATGACTAATAATGAAAGAAACACCATTCGGTGATGGATGCTCTGTGCTCGGGGTAGGCGCTAATTGAATTTTTGCAGCAGTTTGATCTGAGTTTAATTTATGATTATCTATTAACCTGTCATAGAAAGATCAAACAGTAATTTATCTCATTTTTCCAGACTGTTACTCACCCAAAGTCCTTCTATCTGAATAAGGTCATTCAGTGAACCTGTTGGTGTGCGGCCAGCTTGATGCTGAATGATCCAGTGTATCCGGGATAGCGCCTTAGGAGTTTAACCAAATCTGTCGATATTGAATATCAACATTGTAGTGGTATCAGCTCAGCTACATTGAGTATTTGATTCCTAAGGCTATCCATCAGAGTGCCAAAAAGACTAAAAAAGAATCTCTCATTCGAGGACCTTGCGTATTCCGCTAAGGCTGAACAGCCGCCAGCCCCTAAGCATTGGCTAGTGTCTTTTTACCCTAGGTGTCCATCTTCAGTCAATGAACTCATTTTTTCTTATGGACCCTCCTTTCAATGTGACCTTGTGCGCGTTGTGTATCAGGCGGCCGTATGGCATCGGTTAAAGTGGCGTCACCGATATAGGTATGGCACTTTTTGGTGGGTAATTGGCTGGTGACGATGGTCGATTTATTGCCGTGGCGGTCTTCCATTATATCTAATAAATCATTGCGCTGGCTTTGCGTTAATTTTTCAAGACTCCAATCGTCGATGATGAGTAAATCTGCTTTCGCTATTTGATTGATGAGCTTGAGATAATTGCCGTCGCCGTGACTGATCGTGATTGCTTCGAAGAGGCGTGTGGCTCGATAATAACGCAACTGTAATCGTAATGGCAGGCATGGTGGCCAACGGCGCAGGCCAGATAGGCCTTACCACAACCGGTCGAACCGGTAATGACGACGATGTATGTTTTTATCATTCACTCAGTGGTTAGTAAGGCTGCCATTTGTGATTTTTTCAAGCCAGTAGTCCTATAAAGTTGTATCTGACGCTATTTATTCCTACTTATTCGAAGCGTGTTATTGCCTACAGGAATCTAGTGAAACCTGTTTGTAAGGCACCGACAAAGCGGAGGGAGGTATGGTGGTGAGAATTCAGCGGGAAGTTTTGCACTGCGAGAGCGAATGCAACCGAGGAGCCGGATGCGGTAATTCTGCCCGTCTGGATCTGTGTGGGGACGGCCAGGTAACTGGTCGTTCTACCATGACAGCCACTTTTAAATTTCACGAAAAATTTATTGAACTATGGATAAAATTAAAACTTTTCTTATATTATCGCTTTTGGTAAATGCTTTCCTGCTGCATCAGCTGTATAGCATTGAAACAACAAATAGCTCAATAATATTCCAAAAACGTATTAATGGAACACCTGAAGTTGGTGTTTTACACAAAGAAGAGTGCCCAATTGATGTAACTGCAAACAGAATTTGTCGCATTGAAGTTGTTGAGAGGCGTACTGACTTTGCATCGTTAAAGATTCACCATTACTATGTTAAGGGTGAGGAAGGGCATGCTCGAATAGTGGTTAAGGCGAATAAAGGCACGCACGATAATACTGTAGGAACACAAGGTGGCCCTCATACCATTTGGCCTTTATCGCGCAGAAGCGCACGGAAAAGAAACGCCATATATTTCTGAATTTATCGTGGTTAGAGTTCAAGGAATTTCAAAAGATGGCAAACGTTATATCACACCACATATATTTGAAACATATATTAAGTATAACCATCCATGGTTTGCACAAAATGAAACTGTATCGTGGAAGTAAGCCTAACAAGTATAGCTACAGGAAAAATATTGCTTCTCTCCTTTTTGTGCATGGCTTTCAGCCATTGTCGCACAAAAATCCGTTACGCAATATTTTCCCGTGCTGTAGGCCTTAGATTAAAATGATGAAAAAAGAAAAAACTCGTCGCCTAGTAGAAGATACTGATACCCGCTCCGGTCGTATATTTGATTGGGTTGTTCTTGTTCTAATAGTCTATTCAATCATAACACTCACCATTGAAAGTTTTCCTGATCTCTCTCCTGAAGCAAGAGCATTTTTATGGTGGTCAGAGGTTTTCGTAACTATTTTATTTACAATGGAGTATGTGCTACGCACATATATAGCTGAACCAAAAACGTCATATATTTTTAGTTGGGGTGGCTTTATTGACATTCTTGCAATATCACCTTTTTATATAACGCTAGTGCTTGGTTTTGGCGGTGTTGACCTACGTGCTGCAAGAGCTTTCCGTTTGCTTAGAATTCTTAGGCTTCTAAAAATTGGTCGTTACAATAAAGCAATGGCGCGGTTTAGTCGTGCTTATGAAATTGCAAAAGAAGAAATTGTTCTTTACCTTATGCTCTCTGCAATTCTACTTTATGTATCAGCTACAGGCATCTACTATTTCGAGACCTCGTCACAACCTGAAGCATTCAAATCAATTATTCACAGCCTTTGGTGGTCAGTGGCTACTCTAAGCACTGTTGGTTACGGTGACATATACCCTATTACACTAGGTGGCAAACTATTTACATCCTTTGTTATTGTAGTTGGCATTGGCATAGTTGCAGTTCCTTCAGGTCTAATGGCAAGCGCCTTGAACAAAGCAAGAAGCGAAGAAACTAGTGAGAATTAATCTAACAAATAAGGATATGTCGCGCGTTTAGCCGCGATCTATCTACTTGTTGAACGAGCCCGGTCTCAACGCTTCTCTTTATAGTAAACAAATCGACAAGTTTTTTTGTGGAGCCTGAAGTTTCTCCAACCACTAAGTTTGGTTTAACGTAAGCGCCAATGAGAGACTTGTAATACTATATGAATCGTTGATTTCAGCTTCGTGAAGTATGGTCAGACGTTCTTTATAAGGCATGGGCTTCTCGCAAAGCCATAAGTACTAATTGAAAGCTGGAAATCACAGCGATTTTTAAGTTGAGGGGCCTCTGTAGGCTTGGTGAGACGTGGGCTGTAGCAATAGGTGACACATTAGGCGGGGATGTCCCCGGAACCCCATGT
>JBLHWO010000015.1:0-28383 GCA_047629215.1 Cellvibrionaceae bacterium
GTCCCGTATGATAGTTTGGGTCGAGTTAATTCGTTCGCCAGTAGCCTGATTTACCACCTTGTTTTTCAAGAACTCGCACGTTGCCAATCACCATTGTTTTATCAACGGCTTTACACATATCGTAAATGGTTAATGCGGAAATACTAACGGCAGTCAGCGCTTCCATTTCGACACCGGTTTTACCATTGAGTTTACATAGGGCTTGAATCCTAATACGATTCGACTCGGGCTCAAATGTAAACTCAATAGAAATTTTAGTCAGTGCCAGTGGATGGCAAAGAGGGATTAGATCGGAACATTTTTTTGCAGCTTGTATCCCCGCAATGCGAGCCGTTGCAAATACATCGCCTTTTTTATGGCCACCTTCCATAATAAGCCGCAAGGTTTCTGGTTGCATGGTAATCGAACCCTCGGCAATCGCTTGTCGAGAGGTGTTCTGCTTATCACTGATATCGACCATATGCGCTTGGCCGTGTTCGTTGAAATGGGTGAGTTTACTCATGATTTGATCGGAGGTTCCTTACGTCAGTAATTTAGTTAAAATAGCCTGATAAATAAGGCTTAATGTATTCAGGTCGTCGGTGTTAACCGATTCGTCAACTTGATGAATTGTCGCATTGATAGGGCCAAGTTCTACCACTTGAGCACCTGTTGGCGCAATGAAGCGACCGTCTGATGTGCCGCCTGCAGTTGATAGCTGAGTTTGCTTGCCCGTCACCTCTTGGATCGCACTTACAGCCGCTTCAACTAACTTGCCTTTCGCGGTTAAAAAAGGTTGGCCACTTAAATGCCAATCGAGGTCGTATGTCAGATTGTGTTTATCAAGTATGGCGTGGGTTCGTTTTTTAAGATCGTCTGCGGTCAATTCTGTTGAAAAACGAAAGTTGAATATAATATCAACATCGCCCGGTATCACGTTGGTAGCGCCCGTACCGCCATTGATATTGGAAATCTGAAAGGTCGTTGCAGGGAAAGAATCATTGCCTTGATCCCATACTTCTGATGATAGCGCTGTTAATGCAGGAGCCACTTTATGAATAGGGTTATCGGCCAAATGTGGGTAAGCCACATGGCCTTGTTTACCCTTTACTTTAAGTACAGCACCTAAAGACCCACGTCGCCCATTTTTAATTACATCACCAATACGCTCGGTACTGGATGGCTCGCCAACTAAACACCAATCTAACTTAATATTTTTTGCTTCTAGCCACTCAACAACCTTTACGGTGCCGTATTTAGCGGGTCCTTCCTCATCGGCGGTAATTAAAAAGGCAATTTGACCCTTATGTTTCGGATTTGCCTTAACAAATTCTTCGCTAGCAATAATCATAGAGGCAAGGCTGCCTTTCATATCCGCAGCGCCTCGACCGTAAAGCATATTATTTTTTATTGTGGGCTCGAAAGGAGGTGTTTTCCACTGAGAAGCCGGGCCTGTTGGAACCACGTCGGTGTGGCCTGCAAAGCAGAAGATGGGCCCTTCATTATTCTCTCCTTGATTACTATGAACAGCCCATAAGTTCTCAACGGCTGCATCACCTTCACCCCAAATAAGGGTTTGGCAATCAAAGTCTATCGCCTCTAAACGCTCACGGATTAGTTGCTGGCAGCCAGCATCCTCTGGCGTGACGGACGGGCGTTCAATTAACTCGCAGGCAAGTGTGATAGTAGGTGAGGGGTTAGTTGTTGGCATGAAGTTCTTCATTAAGTGCAATGGCTGTTTTATTGGTTTTACATTCGACGATACCGGTGAGGGAGTTACGTCGAAACAGTAAGTCTGATTTACTCGCTAGGTCACGCGCTTTAACCTGTTGAGCCACTTGATTATTGTCGTCCAATAAATTCATTTTACTGCCGGCAGTAATATAGAGGCCGGACTCAACGGTACAGCGATCACCTAGAGGAATACCGATGCCGGCATTGGCACCAAGCAAGCATTCTTTGCCGACAGAAATAATGATATTACCGCCGCCAGAAAGGGTTCCCATTGTAGAGCAACCACCGCCTAAATCTGAACCTTCACCAACCACAACGCCAGCTGAGATACGGCCTTCGATCATACTGGTGCCTAAGGTACCGGCATTAAAGTTTACAAAGCCTTCGTGCATAACGGTTGTACCTTCGCCTATATAAGCACCGAGACGAACGCGTGCTGTATGAGCGATACGTACACCCTTTGGTACAACGTAATTCGTCATTTTTGGAAATTTATCGACACAGTCAACACTTAAGGTTTCACCCTTTAAGCGGGCATCTAGCTGACGTTGAGGTAATTCATTCAAATCGATAGCGCCATGATTAGTCCACGCTACGTTGGGCAGTACGCCGAATATACCCGATAAATCAGTTTCATGAGGTTTGACTAGACGATGAGATAATAAATGGAGTTTTAGGTAAGCGCCTGGAACCGAAGTAGGTGCCGTATTGTTATCGAAGGCGCTTAACACAACCGGTTGTTGGCTTGCTGCAAGTTGTTTGGTAATCGCCGCTTGTTCTGTTTCGCCAGCCACTTCTAGGGTGGACGCTAATGCACCAAGCTGCCCACCATTGAGAGCGAATGACGTTTGATCAGCGGCTCCATCTAGCAAAGTAGTAAACACTTGGCATAGTGCGGGATTGGGTTTGAGTAAGGGAGCAGGGTAATAAACCTCTAGCCATTCACCTTGGGTATTTTGGGTGCCTATGCCGAGGCCAAGACAATAAAGTTCAGACATTAATTTTTCCTACAGTAGATAGTTAAATGTATAATTAAGTAAATAAATAATGCGAGTTATTTAAGGAGTTGCTCGTATTCTGGTATTTTAAACCCGACCGTTCTAGTTTTGCCGTTATCTAGCAAAGGGCGCTTGATGAGTGTTGGCGAATCAATGATGACATCGACTATAGTTTCGTCATTCAATAGTACTTTGACTGATTCCCCGAGGGTTTTCCATGTGGTGCTACGTTTGTTTATCAGGGCTTCCCAGCCGAGCTCGTCTGCCCACTGCTTTACTTGTTCAGCGGTTAAACCATCTTCTCGAAAGTCGTGAAATTTATAGATAATCTTACGTTTGTCTAGCCAAGTGCGTGCTTTTTTAACCGTGTCACAGTTTTTGATGCCGTAAAGGGTGATCATGAGTTACTTCTTGTTTATTAGGTGTTTTCAGGGCAGCAATTGTACCAGCTTTATAACGCAGCCAATAAGATAAGGTCACATTTTAGGACTTTTATCTTGGCCTCCTAAATTAAATGTCAATGAGCTAAGCTTAATAGACAAGAATGGCGTGAAAGCGGCTATTGTGAAAGTGATGGGGCGGAAGTAGCATGATAGTAAGAGCTTGTGTAGTATTATCGCTAGGCATTGCGTTAGCGGCATGCACATCTAATAGTCAGCTTAATAATGACCAACTTTCTCAAGACCAGGTGGTACCACCTGTAAGTGGCTTTGTCCTTAGTGCAAGGTAGCCATTCAGATCAGAAGGTGTATGTTTGCTCAAATTCAGGCCGTTATCAATCAACTGTAGTCGGCACTGGGCATTGTGTTTCATTGATTCTGCAATGCAGCGGTCGCCACTTACTCGCTATTAGCGAGAGGGGGTAATGTTCGTGGGCAAGCACTTAAAACAGGTACTACTGTCATCGCCACTTTCGATGCAGGGCGAGCAAGGTAGTTGGGCTTGGGATCAATGGGTAGGGAAGCCAGTGCATAAGCGCTTAATTCGTTTTAAGAATGGTAAAGGAATGCATAGTAATGATGGTGACGTTTATTCTATCGTTCGATAATTTGAATTTTGTGACAAAGTGTTGGGTTTTCTAGATTTTATTGTCAAAACCTAATTAAGCTTTTTTAGTTTTTTTGGGTTTCTTTCTATTTGGATAACAGCTTGTACAAATAGGGCAGACTGTTCCATCACATCCGCGAGCTGAACAATATTCCCTTCCATAAAAAATAATTTGTAAGTGAAGCTTATTCCATTTTTTCTCGGGAAATAAGCGCTTCAAGTCTTTCTCGGTTTGCACAACATTTTTTCCATTTGTTAACCCCCAGCGTTGCGCTAAGCGATGGATATGGGTGTCGACAGCAAATGCAGGAAAGTCAAAGGCTTGTGACATCACGACACTTGCTGTTTTATGGCCTACTCCTGGGAAGGTCTCTAGGGCTTCCATGTTGGCTGGGACTTCCCCCTGATACTCATTAATTAACATGGATGAGAGTGTTGAGATAGCTTGAGATTTTTTGGGAGATAAGCCACATGGGCGAATAATACTCTGGATTTTAGCGACGGGTACCTTTGCCATATCCAAGGGGTTGTCGGCGAGTTTCCATAGTGCAGGGGTCACTTGGTTTACTCGCTCGTCAGTACATTGAGCGGATAACAAAACGGCGACTAACAAGGTATAAGGGTCTTTGTGGTCTAGGGGAGCGGGGGTGGTGGGGTAGAGCGATTCTAATTTTTTCAGTATAAACTCAACGCGTTCTTTTTTTAGCATGATATTCGGCTTGTTGAGTTTACAATTGGGTTAAGAAGAAGGTTTTTATCCGCTCAGCAGCCTCTATACATTCCTCAAGAGGTGCAACTAAAGCCATGCGAACATAGTTTTTTCCTGGGTTCATCCCCTCAATCTCTCGGCTTAAATAGGAACCGGGTAAAACAGTAATATGTTGTGCTTCAAATAGCTTTTGTGTAAACAATTCATCATCTATAGGTGTTTTCGCCCAGAAGTTAAAACCGGCCTCAGGTTGATCTAGTTCCCATACCCCTTTTAATATTTGCGCAACCCGAGTAAATTTTTCACGGTATAGTTTTCTGTTATTGATAACGTGAAGCTCATCTGACCATGCGGCAATACTAGCAACTTGTGTAGGTAGTGACATAGCGCAGCCGTGATAGGTTCGATACTTCAAAAATGTTTCTATTATCTGTGCATCTCCAGCTACAAAACCAGAGCGCATGCCAGGTAAATTTGATCGCTTTGAAAGGCTGTGAAATACGATACAGCGCTTAAAGTTATCTCGCCCGATATCACTACAAACTTCAAGTAAACCCGTTGGCACTTGTTCATCGCTAGGGTAAATTTCTGAATAGCATTCATCGCTAGCAATAATAAAATCGTGCTGATCGGCCAAGCCAATTAATTTTTGATAATCCGCTTTCTTGAACACTGCGCCACTAGGGTTGTTAGGAGAACATATATAAAATAGTTGGCAACGTTGCCATTGGTCTTGAGTAATACTGTCTAGGTCGGGTAAGTAGTTATTAGTTGCCAAGCAATTAAGGTAGTGAGGCTCCGCTCCGGCAAGGAATGCGGCGCCTTCATATATCTGATAGAAAGGGTTAGGCATCATTACTAGAGGCTTAACTAAAGGCTTAGATTGTGTGTCGATAACCGCTTGCGCAAATGCAAACAAGGCTTCTCTGGTTCCATTAACGGGAATGATATGTTGTTCGGCCGTTAGTGAATTTGCTTTTAATGAAAATCGCTTAGTTGCCCACCCGGAAATACTTTTCCTCAATTCGGGTAGCCCTTTTGTCATGGGGTACTTAGATATCAAGGATAGGTTTTCAGCGATTTTATCTAACACGAACTTTGGGGGTTCGTGTTTGGGCTCACCAATTGACCATGCAATAGGGCTTAGTTCGCTATTTGGTAGGACGCCTGACTTTAACGTAGTCAGTCTTTCAAAAGGATAGGGTAGTAACTTTTCTAGCGTAGAGTTCATTGATCAATAATCTTGTCGTTTGTTTTCGCATCTAATTGCGATTGGATTGTGTCTTGGAGGGCTTCACATATTTTAGGGTCACTTAAGCGGTTGCCTTCTTTGTCAGTAATAAAGAACACATCTTCTAAGCGCTCACCTAAGGTGGTGATTTTAGCCGTAACTAGTTCAATGTTATATTCAACAAAAATGCGGGCGAGTCTTGCTAGAAAACCGGGGCGATCGGGGCTGTAGACTTCTAAAATAGAATGTTCGTGGGATAAATCATTGCTAATACCGGTTCGGGTGGCGGCATTAAAATGCTTGAGTTGCCTTGGTGTACGCCTTTTTATAATTTCGCTGTAGTTTTCGCTAAGGTTTAACTCTTCGATAATGGCGCTACATATTTTCGCACCATTTTTGAGAAGGTCACTAATAGGCATATCATCGTCGTCTAGTACATAAAATGTATCCATGGTGTAGCCGGATACAGTGCTGTAAATACGAGCATCTTGAATATTTAGCTGTAGTTGATCCAGTGCGCTGGTTGCGGCAGCAAAGACATTATTTTTTGAAAGTGCCCGAATAAAGATTTGAGTGACTTTGTAATCGCCACGAATAGTATGGTCCGCAATCAAGACTAAAGGTTGTTCAAGATCTTTTTGCGTTAATATCGCCTTCGTATGCCAGACGATATCTGTTGCAGTTTCTCGTAAAAAATAATCATCTCCAGCTGTTTGCCACAGTTCCCATACTGCTTGTTCATCAATGTTGGTTTGTTCATTGAGTATTTCCATTGCGGTTTCTTGAGTTTCTGCAATTACATCTTCTCTATCAATAGGGTTTTCCAGTCCGCGCCGAAGCGCGCGCTTTGTTTCATGATAAAGTTGCTGTAACAGGCTGGCGCGCCAATTATTCCATATGTTGGGGTTGGTGCCATTCATGTCTGCAACGGTTAATAGATATAAGTAGTCTAGATGTAGTTGGTCTCCGACCATAATGGCAAATTGATGAATAACTTCGGGATCGGATAAATCTTTTTTTTGTGAGGTTGATGACATCGTTAGGTGGTGTTCAACTAGCCAAGAAATTAAGTGTGTTGCACGTTTAGATAAGTGATGTCGCTGACAAAACTGTATTGCTTCTTCTGCTCCTAGGGTTGAATGGTCTCCGCCTCGACCTTTAGCAATATCGTGATAAAGTCCGGCTATGTATAGCAGCTCTGGTTCAGCTACTTGTGTCATTATTTCGACAGCAAAAGGATATTTCTTTTTTGATGAAGGTAGGGTGAAACGACGCATGAATTCGATCACGTTTAGCGTGTGGTCATCTACCGTGTAAATATGAAAAAGGTCATGTTGCATTTGTCCAATGATGCGATCAAACTCAGGCAAGTACCTTCCCAGCACTCCGTGGCGCTTCATGCGTTTTAATTGCGTTACTAATTTGTAAGGTGCTTTTAATAGCCTACGGAAAAAGGTTTGATTTAGAATATTATTGCGAAAACCATCATCGATTAAATCACAGTTTTCTCTTATTAATCTTATTGTTGCTGCTCGGATACCGGTGATTGATTTATTGTGGGCAGATAGTACAAATATTTCTAAGAGAGCAGATGGGTTTTCTTGAAAGACATTGGCATGAACGACCTCGATGAAATTATTCCTAAGTTGAAAGCGTTCATTAATTGGGGTAATGTTGATTTCGTTGGATTCGCTTACCACTATTTCACCGAGAAATTGTAGTAAAACATCATTTAGGCTGCGTACAGATAGAACAGCTCTATAGTAATCGTGCATAAATCGTTCTATAGCGAGTTTCCCATCAATGTCTTTATAGCCAAATAATAAAGCCAGTTCTTTTTGATATTCAAAAAGTAAACGTTCTTCTGGACGTTTGGCAATCATATGCAGGCCGTAGCGTACTTTCCATAGAAACTCTTCGGCATGTGTTAGAGAGGTGTATTCTGTTTCAGTAAAAAAACCTTTATCTTCAAGTGCCGCAAGAGAGTTCACATTAAAGAAACGTTTGGCTACCCATTGAATTGTTTGAATGTCTCTTAGCCCGCCAGGGGCATTTTTTACATTTGGCTCAAGATTATATTCTGTATCGTTATATTTTTTATGGCGGGCTTTTTGCTCTTTTTGTTTGCCAAGAAAAAATAATTCGTTTCGCCATATTTTACCGGGAATAATTCCTGCTATAAGGTCATTAAGTAGATTATTGTGACCTTGTAATAAGCGCGCCTCCATGACGGTGGTTGTTACGGAAATATCTTTACTCGCAATGTCAAGGCACTCAGAGAGAGTTCTAACGCTGTGTCCAATGTTTAAGCCGATGTCCCACAGTAGGGTGAGGAAGCTTTGGCTACTAATATGATCGCGTTTATCTGGGTTTTCTGCCGTTAGCAGTAATAAGTCGATGTCCGATTTTGGATGGAGCTCACCGCGACCATAGCCGCCGACAGCGATCAGGCTGATTTGCTCACTCCAAGAAAATTGATGCCATGCATAGTGCAAAATACAATCAATTAATAGAGCGCGTTCATAAACGAGGTTGCGAACATTTTCACCTTCCTTGAAGCGTACATCGAGATGATGATTGATTTCTTCAAGAGCGGCTTTGAAAATTTCAATTATCGATTCCGTTTTAGTCAAGGCCGTTCGAAACCGAGCTTGGTTAAATGAAATTGGAACGTGGCTTGTTTTTAGCAATGGTATTTCGAGTAGTGTAGCATTAGGCAAAATGTTCTTCCTTTCGAGCCGTTAGTACTTCAACACCTGTATCGGTTACCAACAAAGTATGTTCCCATTGCGCAGAGGGACGCCCATCTTTTGTTTCGACAGTCCAGCCATCACTTTTTAATTTAGTGTGTGGTTTTCCAGCATTTAGCATGGGTTCAATTGTAAAACACATCCCTGCTCTCAGTGCCATGCCAGTACCCGGTTTACCATAATGTAATACTTGTGGGTCTTCGTGAAAGGTGGTGCCTATACCATGCCCGCAATACTCTTTTACAATAGAGTAGTAATTAGACTCAGCGTGCTGTTGTATGACATGTCCGATATCGCCTAGGTGAATGCCTGGTTTAACCAAGGCGATGGCTTTGTATAAGCATTCTTGAGTCACGTTAACTAGTCGTTCAGAGTGGCTACTACGATCTCCAACAAAATACATTTTACTGGTATCACCATGATAGCCTCCAAAGATAACGGTCACATCGATATTGATAATGTCTCCGTCCTTAAGGTTTTTCTTTTCAGAGGGTATGCCGTGGCAGATTACCTGGTTAACCGATGTGCAGATAGACTTTGGAAAACCTTTATAGCCTAAGCAGGCAGGTATGGCTTTTTGTTCATTAACGATATGATCGTGGCAAAGCTTATCTAGCTCACCGGTACTAATCCCCAGTTTTACGTGGGGTTCGATCATTTCCAGCACTTCTGCAGCCATCTTGCCGGCAATGCGCATTTTTTCAATTTCTTCGGGTGTTTTTATAGTTACCATTAATAATTACCATGAATGTGATGACGGCCATGTTACTGGCTTGTATGTGTGTAAATGGCTGATTTATGGCTAATCTGCTATGGTAAAGTAGAAAAAGCTGACAGTATTGTAAACTACCTGAGATAAATCAGTTAACTGCTTTTGTGTTAAGATTCCTTGACAAAGTAAAGCTGGATAATTAAGTTATCACCTTTAGATAGCTTGATTCAATAGTAAAAGTATAATAATAAAGCAATGCCTATACTTATAATGAAACCCCTGTAATTGATTTTTAATTCCGAAGCTTGAATCACAAAATAATGAATTTTCCCCTGTGAAGACCTCTCTTACGTATCGTTTGAAGAGTATGTTACTTGCTATTACTCTCTTGGTAGGGTGTTCAGGAGGGGGTGGGAGTGGCTCCGGTTCCGTTATTGTCAGTGGGGTTGTGACATATGATCGGGTTCCGTTTAGCGTAACCGCCTGGCAAGGCTTGGATTTCAATAGTATTCAGAGCTTGCCAGCACGAGGTGTTAGCGTGCAAGTACTTGATGACGCTGGTTTATTGATAGGCGTCGCTACTACGGATGAGGATGGGGCTTATAGCGTCGGCTTTATACCGAGCAATCAGTTGGTGAGGGTGCGTGTCTTTGCGGAGCTGTCGGAAACCAGTTTGTCTTCTACTTGGGAGGTCAAAATATTAGATCATACGGATGGCGACGCTCAATATGTTTTAAATGGGCAGCTAGCCTCTAGCGGCTCTATCGATTCAATACGTAATCTACATGCAGAATCTGGTTGGGATAGCGCTAGCTCTTCTTACTCTGAGGTTAGGGCTGCCGCGCCGTTTGCGATTTTAGATTCAATATACACCGGCTTACGGCTCATAGCGTCAGTGGAAAGTGACTTAATGTTGGGCCTGTTAGAGGTCTTTTGGAGCCCTAAAAACAATGCAGCTTCAGTGGATTTTGATAAAGGAGACATCGGAAGTAGCTTTTATCGAAATCATCAGATCTATCTGCTTGGCAAGCAAAACTCAGATACAGATGAATATGACCCGCATGTCATTATTCATGAGTGGACCCATTTTCTTGAGGCTTCCCTTTCTCGCTCAGATACCATTGGTGGTGGGCACAATATCGTCGAGTCGCTCGATATTCGCCTGGCATTTTCCGAGGGCCTTGCTAATGCATTCTCCGCCATAATGATGGATGATCCACTTTATCGCGACTCTTATGGTGCCGAGCAGGGTGAAGACTTTCATATCGATATCGAGGCTAATCCTGATGCTGGCAGTGGGCATAATGTAGGGTGGTTTGTTGAAAGCTCAATACATTCATTATTGTATGACTTTTACGATCTCGACAATGAAGGTGTAGATAACATAAGTGCTGGGTTTGGTCCTATTTATGATGTTTTAACCGATAGCGATTACATTAACGAGTCATCATTTCTTAGTATTTATCCTTTTGTTGATCGATTTCGCTCTCATGCTGGAGTGGATAGTGCTGCTGTGGGCCAATTGCTTTCATCGCAAAATATTTCTGGAGTGGGTAGCTATGGTCTTGGGGAGGTGAATAGAGGGGGTGATTTCGTTAATGCTCTTTATACTCTTCCAATTTATACTCCATTAAGTGTTAATGGCTTAGGTGAGCGAGTGTGTTCCACTAATGTTCTGGTTGCTCCTAGAGAAGTCAATAAACTGGGTAACCGCCGATTTATTAGATTCACCACTACGTCAGGCGATCATACTATTACGGTCACTTATGCGGGTACGGGCTTTATGCCGTCTAACCCCGCATTTGTCTTGTATCGTAATGGTGAAGAACAGCTTAGTGTCCCGGCGCCAGGTAGTTTAGCTTATGATGTCAGTGAAGATAGCGTTACAGATGTGCACGCTATAGGAGACGCAGGTGAATATATTATAGAGGTGTTTAGTCGAGGTAATGTCGATGACGATAGTGCGACGGGTGGCGATGTTTGTTTTGATGTCAGCGTTAGTCGCTAGCCTTACGTTTGCAGCATATATCGAGGAAAATTGGAATGCGCTTGATTTTGAGGGTCATATAATGAAAGTCTTTTGGTTTCTGGGCGTTTTGGCTCTGGCAGGCTGTGGCCCAAATGCGGTTTCAGAAAAAGTATCCTTAAAGATTAGCAGCGTTAGCAGGCCATTAGGAGTTGGTCACTCTCATAAGTCAAACTATCAAAAGCCAGGCGCCAACATTCAACTTTTGACTGCTCAGATTGATATCGGGGCCGCAGGTGAAGTTGTTTCTTCTCGGGTAAGTCTTAGGGTGGGCCATTCTCAAGGTTCATTGTCGGTTAGCTTTGGTCGGGCAGAGGGGCTTGATTTACTTCATGTTGGAAAGCTTGGCTCAATTGATCTAGAGCGGGTTCACCTGAGCAATAGCAGTGTTATCGATATTCCTCTTAGTTTCTATGCTTCGATTGACGGGCGGCATTATTTACCTTTGAGTGCAGTGGTCGTGTTGCCAAATGGGCAGCGCTTGCAGAGGGCGATGTCGGTAGTGGTAATTGTGGGTCAGCCTGCATCCAGTAAACCGGCTCGTAAAACGGATGCCACCGTTCATAGAACACCAAGAGGGCGCTTAATTAAAATGCTGCCCGCGACAGAGGATATTCGTTAGTTTTCCCTGCTATTTCTTTTAAATCAACTCTCTTTGTGGTATAAAGCCGCCCGCAAGTAATGAGTAAGCTAGCAACTTGTAATAATCACATTAAACATTAACCGTCACACATATGCCGTCACGTCAGTCTGGGTGCTTTGTTTTACTGCTTAGTTAGTTGTTAATGCAAGGTTGATTGTTCGGGGTATATGGAGGCCTAACCCAAATAAATAGGAAATTACTATGTCATCAGTAAGTATGCGCGATATGCTGCAAGCCGGCGTCCACTTTGGTCACCAAACTCGCTATTGGAACCCTAAAATGGGTCAATATATTTTTGGCGATCGCAATAAAATTCATATTATCAATCTTGAGCAAACGGTCCCCGCTTTCAACGAAGTGTTGGCTCTAGTTAAGACTATGGGTTCTCAGAAGAAGAAAATTCTTATGGTGGGAACCAAGCGAGCAGCTCAAAAAACGATTAAAGAGGAAGCTCAGCGTGCGGGTCAACCTTTTGTAAGCCATCGTTGGTTGGGTGGTATGTTGACTAACTATAAGACTATTCGTGCTTCTATACGTCGCTATCGTGAGCTTGATACTCAAAGCCAAGACGGTACTTTTGATAAGTTAACTAAAAAAGAAGCCTTAATGCGTCGACGTGCAATGGAAAAGCTTGAATTATCCATTGGTGGTATCAAAGATATGGGCGGTTTACCCGATGCGCTTTTCGTTATTGATGTTGAGCATGAGCGTATTGCTGTCAATGAAGCCAATAAGCTCGGTATTCCTGTCTTTGGTATTGTCGATACTAATAGCGATCCACAAGGCATCGACTATGTTATCCCCGGTAATGATGATGCGATTCGAGCAATTAAGCTTTACGCTACTGCCGTAGCGGACGCATGCCTAGAAGGCGCGGCCGTTAACCAAGTCCCGAATAAGGATGAGTTTGTAGAGCTTGACTCTGATGCAGATGGTGGCGCGGGTGAAGCGGCAGCTGAAAGCTAAAACGTAACATTTACGTCGGCAAGTTAATGAGCTGGTTTTAGTAATGGGTTCATAGTAAATAGTAAGGGGGCCTCCGTGGTCCCCTTTTTTCAGACAGTTAAAGTCAAAGAATGAAAGAGGATAAGGTCATGGCAGCAGTTTCTGCTTCAATGGTAAAAGAGCTTCGCGAGCGAACTAGCTTGGGCATGATGGAGTGCAAAAAAGCACTTACAGCGGCGGATGGTGATATAGAATTGGCGATTGAAAATTTACGCAAAGCTAGTGGCTTAAAAGCAGCAAAGAAAGCGGATCGTACCGCTGCCGATGGTGTGGTCGCTGTAAAAGTTGCAGAAGATAATAGCTACGCCGTGGTAGTAGAGGTGAATTCAGAAACAGACTTCCTTGCTCGTGATGAAGTCTTTTTAGCTTTTGTTGATACGGTTAGCGCTAAAGCGTTTGCAGATAAGCAGGCTGACGTTTCAGTGTTGATGGAGGGTGATTTAGAGGCAGCTCGTGAAGCCTTGGTACAGAAGATTGGTGAAAATATCTCTGTGCGCCGAATAGAGATATTGGAGGGTGGTGTTGTTGGTTCTTATGTTCATTCCAATAACCGTATTGCAGTGTTGACCCAGCTTGACGGCGGTAGCAATGAGTTGGCAAAAGATATTGCTATGCATATTGCTGCTGTTAATCCTCAGGTCGTCAGTGCTGATGATATGCCAGAGGCAACGGTAGAGAAAGAAAAAGAGATCATTCGGGCGCAGCCAGATATGGCGGGTAAACCAGCTGAAATTGTTGAAAAAATGATGGGTGGTCGTATCAAGAAATTCTTGAAAGAGAATAGCTTGGTAGAGCAACCATTTGTTAAGAATCCTGAAGTATCGGTGGGCGAATTAGCTAAACAGTTTAGCGCTGAAGTTAAGCGCTTTATTCGTTTCGAGGTGGGTGAAGGTATTGAAGTTGCAAATGTCGATTTTGCTGCGGAAGTTGCTGCACAGTTAGAAGCTTCGAAATAAGCTGGTCTTCACGCAAAGATACCCTGCTTTAGCGGATTTATTGCTTGAATAACTTGTAAAAATAGATTGCCTTTAAGGGGGAGTGTTGTCGCACCCCCCCATTCTTGCTGTTAGAATAACTGACTTCTTAAACGACTCATTTGGAATGTTCTATGCCAGCCAAGCGTGATAAAAAATACAAGAGAATTCTACTTAAGCTCAGCGGTGAAGAGCTAATGGGTAGTGAAGGATTTGGTATTGACCCTAAAGTGCTTGATAAAATGGCCTTAGAGATTGGCCAGCTAGTCGGTATTGGTGTTCAGGTAGGGCTAGTTATTGGTGGCGGTAACCTGTTTAGGGGTGCGGCGCTGAATGCAGCGGGTTTAGATCGAGTTACTGGCGATCATATGGGTATGCTTGCGACGGTCATGAATGCGCTCGCCATGCGTGATGCTCTAGAGCGATCCAACATAACTTCGCGTGTGATGTCCGCAATCCCAATGAGTGGTATTGTCGAGCACTATGATCGACGCGGCGCTATTCGCTTTTTGGAGACTGGAGAGGTTGTTATTTTTGCAGCTGGGACGGGTAATCCATTTTTCACTACTGATTCCGCTGCTTGTTTGCGTGCCATCGAAGTTGAGGCTGAAATTGTACTCAAGGCAACCAAGGTGGATGGTGTTTATACTGCTGACCCTATGAAAGATAAAACAGCGACAAAATACGACCGCTTAACTTATGATGTTGCCCTTGAGAAAAGGTTAGCAATAATGGATCTGACCGCTATTTGCTTGTGCCGAGATCATTCCATGCCACTGAGAGTATTTAAAATGACAAAAGCCGGCGCGTTGCTTAAGATTGTTGTTGGTGGTGATGAAGGGACTTTAATCGTTGACAGTTAATTAATACATTTCAAGTGATTTCCGTTTGAGCGGATCAATAAGCTTATTAGGAAGAGTAGATATGATCGAAGATATTAAGAAAGATGCGAAAGATCGCATGCAAAAAAGCCTTGTGGCCTTGGCGAATAATTTTAACAAAATCCGAACAGGGCGAGCTCATCCCAGTATTCTCGACAGTATATCTATAGATTATTACGGTACTAACACCCCATTATCGCAAGTAGCGAACATCTCCGTCCTCGATGCGCGCACCTTGTCGATTAGTCCTTGGGAAAAACAGTTAACCCCCGAGATAGAAAAAGCAATTATGAAATCCGACTTGGGTTTGAATCCGTCGACTTCCGGTGAGCTCATTCGGTTACCGATGCCAGCTTTAACTGAAGAAACACGCAAAAACTTTATCAAGCAGGCTAGAGCAGAATCCGAAAATGCAAAAATTTCGATTAGAGGCATTCGTCGTGATTCTCTTGCTGATATTAAAGAGTTGCTAAAAGAAAAAGATATTAGCGAAGATGACGACCGTCGTGGAGCGGATGAAGTGCAAAAGATAACAGACAAATTTGTGGCTGATGTCGATGCAGCATTCTCAATAAAAGAAAAAGATCTGATGGAAATATAATTTGATCTTTTATAGGGCACCTCTAAAAATGTACTTTTTACGCGATAGCGGCGTCAGCTTCGTACTTCCCAAGTTAACAGCCAATGGATCATTTACTCTGTGTAACTGCGGCTCTACGTGTGGTACCTCCCTTCTATTACGAAAAAATCACTATTTTTAGAGACGCCCTACTAGGCGTCTATGGCGCTGGCCATCGTAATAAATCAGTAACAATAAGCTAGTAGCAATTTAATGAGTAATAATAGTAAGAGCGATCATTTTTTTAGGTGCCTATTTTGTCAGAACAACCGCAGATCTCTTCTCAGCTAAAACATCTTGCTATTATTATGGACGGTAATAATCGTTGGGCAAAAAAGCGACGTCTTCCAGGCATTGCTGGACATAAAGTAGGGGTCGAACGTCTACGCGATGTGCTAAAAGGTTGCAAGCAGCACAATGTTGAGGTGCTAACCGTATTTGCTTTCAGCAGTGAAAACTGGCGTAGACCACCGAAAGAGGTCAGTGCTTTAATGTCGTTGTTTTATCACTATCTAAAAAGTGAAGCTAAAAAATTAAAAAATGAAAATGTTTGTTTAAGAGTCATTGGTAATCGTGGACAATTTGATAAAAAATTATTAAAAGCCATTGTTGATGCTGAGCAGTTAACCTCTGAAGGCGCGAGAACTCTTATTATTGCAGCAGACTACGGTGGCCAGTGGGATATGGTCAATGCGGCCAAACAAATCGCAAAAGACATTGAGTCAGGAAGCTTGTCTTCAGACAATATAAGCGAAGACCTATTCCACTCCCATACCGCATTAGCAGATCTGCCTCCCGTAGATCTGCTAATACGTACTGGGGGCGAATACCGAATTAGTAATTTTTTGCTTTGGCAGACAGCGTATGCTGAGTTGTATTTTAGCGAATTATTATGGCCCGATTTTGACGAAAAGGCATTGGCTGAAGCCGTTGATGATTTTTCAGCTCGCCAGCGTCGTTTCGGTTTTAGTGGCGAGCAGCTTCACTTTTTGGAAGCAAAAACCAATAATAATGTAAAATAATATTATGCTTAAGTTACGCATCATCACTGCCGCCCTCTTGCTGTCTACCTTTCTTGTTGTGCTTTTTTTGCTTCCGTTTTTAGCGTTTGTCGTATTTGTGACTGCGGTTGTACTGATAGGCGCTTGGGAGTGGGCTAATCTTTCGGGTTTTGAATCAGGCTTGCAGAGGCTCTTGTATGTTTTTGCCACCGCTTTTTTAATGATCTTAGTCGGTATCTATGTCGATATTATAGGTTCACTAAAAACGAGTGCATTAATGGATTTAAATCTTGTTCGTAATATCATGTTGGTTGCCGGTGTTTGGTGGGCGGTAGCATTGCTTTGGGTGCAAGGCTATCCCTCCAGTGCAGTGCTTTGGGGGCAGGGATGGGTAAGGGCGTTTATGGGTTGGTTAGTATTGCTGCCTATGTGGTTAGCGGTTATCTATTTAGATCAGCTATCTAAGGGCCCTTGGTTGACATTGTTGCTGTTACTCACGGTTGTTGTTGCAGATACTGGTGCTTACTTTTTTGGTAGGGCGTTCGGCAAGCGAAAATTAGCGGTCAATGTCAGCCCCGGAAAATCCTGGGAAGGTTTTTGGGGCGGTTTGTTTTGTTGCGCCATATTGGCTGTGGTGGTTGCAGCTTATACGGATTCAGAGCGGTGGTTGGTATTGATGATGATTTTATTAGTGACTTCTCTGTCTTCTGTTTTAGGTGATTTGTTGGAAAGTATGGTCAAGCGCTATCGAAATATCAAAGATAGCGGCAGTATTTTGCCTGGGCATGGGGGTGTCATGGATCGAATAGATAGTATTACAGCTGCAGCGCCTATATTTGTTTTGGCTTTGCTGTTGAGTGGATGGGGTTTATGATTTCATCAATCTCCGATTACCACCAAATTTTTCAGACGGTGACCGTATTGGGTTCTACTGGCTCTATTGGAGCGAGTACGTTAGATGTGTTGAGCCAACATCCAGATAAGTTTTCGGTATTTGCTCTGACTGCGGACAAAAGTGTCGACATTTTATTTGAGCAGTGCCGGTATTTCACTCCTCGATATGCAGTGATGCGTGATGAGAGAGCAGCGAATCTTCTGCGGCAACAGTTAAGCGCTATTTCTTGTAAAACAGAAGTGCTATCTGGTGAGCAAGCATTAATCGATGTTGCTAAAGATCCAGAAGTTGATTCAGTTATGGCGGCTATTATGGGTGCCGCTGGCTTACTTCCTACGTTAGCTGCAGTTAATAGCGGTAAAAAAGTCCTGCTTGCCAATAAAGAGTCTTTGGTGATGGCGGGTAAGTTATTTATGGATGCCGTTCTTGCTTGTGGTGCTAGATTGTTGCCTATAGATAGTGAGCACAATGCACTTTTTCAGTGCTTGCCTTTGAATTCTGGTGGTTCAGTCAATACCACTGTTAATAGCACTATGCTGAATGCACAAACAAAAAAAACCATCCGTAAAGTATTGTTAACCGGTTCCGGTGGGCCATTTCGCAACTGGTCTCTTGATGATATTGATCAAGCAAGCCCAGAGCAAGCTTGTAATCACCCAAACTGGTCAATGGGCCAAAAAATATCGGTTGATTCCGCCACCTTAATGAACAAGGGTTTGGAATTTATAGAGGCTCGCTGGTTGTTCGATTTAGCTCCGAAAGATATACAGGTGGTTATTCATCCACAAAGCATCATTCACTCCATGGTTGAATATGTCGATGGTTCAGTGTTGGCGCAGCTTGGCCACCCCGATATGCGGACACCTATAGCTCATGCGCTCGCTTGGCCTGATAGAATAGAAGCGGGCGTTCCCTCGTTAGATTGGGTGGCAATGGCTCAGCTGGACTTTGAAGCGCCTGACTTAAATCGTTTCCCTGCCTTATCATTGGCAATCGAGGCAGCATCATCTGGTTCAGGGGCGCCGGTAGTGTTGAATGCTGCTAATGAAGTTGCTGTGTCAGCCTTTCTGCGAGGACAGATTAGCTTTGGTGGCATTACTTACCTGCTAAAGGAAATCATGTCTACCCTCGATTTTAGGGAACCGGGCACAATAGATGATGTCTTACACTTGGATTTAATGGCTCGTAAGTCAACGCAAGAGTTAATAAAGGTTGCAAATACTAAAATCAGTGTTAAAAAAGCCTCCGGTACTAAGTAATGATGACTAAGACAGATCTACTTAAAGCCCCTTAATAAACTATTTACAAGACTCCTTAATTTAATGATGACAATTCTTTGGTTTTTACTCGCACTTGGTATATTGGTGACCTTTCATGAATTTGGTCATTTTTATGTTGCTCGCCGTTGCGGAGTGAAAGTGTTGCGTTTCTCCGTAGGTTTTGGTAAACCATTGTATACCTGGGTAGATAAATACGGCACAGAGTTTACTCTGGCGATAATTCCTCTCGGTGGCTATGTGAAAATGCTTGATGAGCGTGAAGGCGATGTTGCTACCGAAGATCTGCCAAATGCGTTTAATCAAAAAACAGTGTGGCAGCGCATGGCGATTGTGGTTGCTGGGCCAATAGCTAACTTTATACTAGCGATTATTTTTTATTTTGTACTGGCTCTGATAGGTATCAAGGGGCTTGCTCCCGTTATTGGAGAGGTGACAGAAGATAGTCTTGCGCATCAGGCAAGCTTACAAGTCAACGAAGAAATCGTGAGTGTAGGCGGTAAAAAGACACCTACATGGTCTGCAGTGTTTGAACAACTTACAACGAAAATTGGAAATACAGGAAGACTCGAATTTGAAGTTAGGCCGTTTTCCGGCGGACGGGACACTATCGATGTCGCGACGACCGATGCTGCAAAGACAAAGTCGGTAACGCTAAATCAATGGTTAAAAGAAGGTGATCAGCCCGATTTGTTATCTGAATTGGGAATCAAGCCGTATCAGCCAAATACAGACTGGATAATTAAACAGGTGGTTCCAGGAGGTGCAGCTGAAAAAGCGGGGGTCAAAGTTGGCGATAAATTGATTTCAGCCGATCAGCAAGAATTAAAATCGTGGACGGCTTGGGTTGAGTATGTAAAAGCGCGTCCCGACAAGATGATAGTACTGGATATCTATCGTGATGGCAGTATTAAGAGTTTCGAATTAATTCCAGAGTTAATCCAAGAGAACGGTGCGACTATAGGTAAGGTGGGTTTAGGTGCTTCTCTAGATTGGCCCGAAGGAATGCTTAGGCAGATGGATTATTCCATCGTCGAAGCTATTGGCTATGGCTTTACAAAAACAGCAGAACAAGCGCTTGTTATACTTTCTTTTCTGAAAAAGTTAGTGCTGCTTGATATTTCTGTGAAAAATATGGGCGGTACATTTACTATTGCCCAAGTTGCTGGTGATACGGCATCCGCAGGGTTCACTTATTATATTTCCTTTCTTGCCTTTTTTAGCGTCAGTCTGGGTGTGTTTAATTTATTGCCTATTCCTGTTCTAGATGGAGGGCATTTATTGTTCTATATTGTTGAAGCGATAAAGGGTAAGCCGCTACCAGAAAAGGTGCAGTTGGTTGGTTTTCAAATAGGATTGTTTATAGTCCTTAGTGTTATGATTGTGGCTCATTACAACGATCTTGTAAGAATTCTATCTTAAGGGCACATCTGAAAATGCATTTTTTTTGCGTTAGTCGCGTCATCTCCTTGCTCGTCACGTTAACAGCAAAGAGGGCATTTACTAAATGTAAACTGCGATTCTCCGTGCGGTGCTTCCTTGCCAGCACAAAGAAATCACTATTTTTAGAAGCACCCTTAATTCACTTCTCATTACCTATCTTGAATAATTAAATTTTATGAAGTCGCTTTTAATCTCTCTTTTTCTATCATTTTTTTTTGCGGTTGTTTTTTCGATTCAATTGCACGCTTCTACCTATAATATAGATGATATTCGTGTGTTAGGTTTGCAACGTGTTTCGGCTGGAACCGTTTTTTCTTCTATAAAAATTAAAGCTAACAGTCAGGTAACAGATGAGCAGCTACAAGATGTGATCCGCGATTTATTTGCGACTGAGCTTTTTGACGATATTACGGTCGGTAGTGATGAAAGCGTTCTTGTTATTACAGTTAAGGAACGTCCTGTGATAAATACAATTATTATTGAAGGTAATAAGATTATTGAAAAAGAACCCTTGCTGGAGGGTTTGAAATCTATCGGTTTAGCAGAGGGTGAGGTGTTTAAACAGTCTGCTCTGCAAGCAATATCGAAGCAGCTCAACTCGCAGTATAGTGCATTGGGACGATATTCGGCTGAAATTGAAACCTTAACGAGAAATGTCAGCCAAAATCAAGTGATAGTTGGTATCCGTATTGACGAAGGTTTAATTGCAAAAATTAAACACATTAATATTGTCGGTAATACGCATTTCGACGAAGATGATCTTAGGGATGAGTTTAGTTTAAATACAACAGGTGTCTGGTCATGGGTATCAGGTAATGATAAATACGCTAGAGAAAAATTAGCCGGTGACCTCGAAAGACTTAAATCATTTTATTTAGATCGCGGTTACTTGAAATTCAATATTATGTCGACACAGGTTTCCTTAAGTCCCGATAAAGAAACAGTATTCATTACCGTTAACATACAAGAAGGTAAACGTTATTCGGTAGATGGCGTTGCTTTAGCGGGTGATCCGGTGCTGCCTGAGAGAGAAATTAAACCCTTAATAGGAATTAAAGAAGGTGATGTTTTTTCCCAGCTTTTGGTGACACGATCAGAAGTAGAAATTAAACGCCGTTTGGGTAACGAAGGCTATAGTGCCGCTACGGTGAGTGGTATTCCCGATATCAATGATGAAAATAAGACAGTTAAGCTTACGTTCTTTGTCAGGCCAGGCAGTATCAGCTATGTGCGTCGTATTACGTTTTCAGGTAATACTTCAACATCAGACTTCGTACTCCGTCGTGAAATGCGTCAGTTTGAGGGCGCGCCGGTTTCTTCTGAAAAGTTGGAGCTGTCTAAATTGCGTTTACAGCGCTTAGGTTTATTTGGCGATGTAAAAATTGCAACTAAAGAAGTTCCGGGAACGACGGATCAAATTGATGTTGAATTCACAATTACCGAACAGCCAACAGCCAGTGTTAATTTTAGCTTGGGCTATTCTGGAGGGGGTGGGGTTACTCTTGGGGCAGGCCTTCAGCATAACAATTGGTTGGGGAGTGGTAATACCTTTGGTTTTAATGTTGAAACTAGTGAAACAGAAACCAGTTATAACCTTAATTACAACAATCCCTATTATACCGCTGATGGTGTCAGCCGTGGCATTCGCTTGTTTTATCGAAAGCGCGATTTTGATGAGATCAGTGTTTCAAATTATGCTACGGACACAGTTGGATTAAAAGTAAACTTTGGCTACCCAATCTCTGAAACCGGTCGTTTGTCTTTCGGAGTCGGCGTTGAAAGTATTACGGTAGAGGCTGGTACGACAACGGCTCAAGAAATATTGGGTACGCCGACTCTGCGCGATGGAGTAGAAAGTGCTTACGTATCTAATATTTTTTACGAAACTACGATACTAGATAACTTAGGCGAGTTGGAAAATACCGTTGCTCAAAATATTGATATTGCTGATACCAATAATAATGGCTTGTTGGATGAGAAGGATAATATTCCTAGCGGTGCTACAGATGCTGAGTTGGAAAATCTTATTGTTACCGAATCGGCGGGATTAAATCCGGCGGATGGAGAGTACACCGAATTCGATGGTGACTCGCCTGTCATTAGAGATAGGTCGGAAGGTTTTTTAGATCAATATGGTGATTCATTTAATAATCTAACATTCGATTTGGGTTGGTCTGACTCCACCTTTGACCGCGGAATATTTCCTACCGAAGGAATATCGCAGCGTTTTAATATGGAAGTGGCGGTTCCCGGCGGAGACCTTGAATACTATAAGCTAACTTACCGTAGCGATATTTACTTTCCCATCAGTGGCAAAACGACTTTCCATCTTCGTGGCCGCTTAGGATATGGAGATGGCTATGGCAAACTCGATGGCTTGCCTTTCTTTGAAAACTTCTTCTCCGGTGGAGTTAGCTCTGTTCGTGGTTTTGAAAGTAGTTCGCTTGGGCCTAAAGGTACTCCATCCAATGCTTACCTTGCTGTACCGGTATATTTGAGCGAGGCTGGAACGCCAGATCTCAATGACCCTGATTATGTCTATGTTCTCGCAGGTGGGCAATTATTGACCGCCACCAACGGTGATCGCGATAGCTTTGGTGGTAATGTCTTAGTTGAATTAAGTGCTGAATTAGTGTTACCTATTCCCTTCGTAAAAGAAAATGATAAAGCGCGAATCGCTTTGTTTGTTGACTCGGGTAACGTTTTTTCAACTGACTGCGGGCCCGGGCAAGAAAATTGTGATAATCTAGATTTAGCTAAGTTGAGTGTTTCAGGTGGGATTAGTTTTCAATGGTTATCTCCAGTCGGTCCCTTGAGTTTCAACTTTGCGAGGCCGATCGTCGAGCAACCATTTGATGAGACGGAGGCATTTCAGTTCTCACTGGGTCGCTCGTTCTAATAATGCATATTGAATAGAAATATTATAAAAGGTGAAGTAATGTTTAAATTATTTAAGTCAATAGTGGTTGTACTTACAATCAGCTTTTCGGCTTTATCTATATCACAGCAAAATATTGCAGTAGTTGATATTGATGGTGCAGTTGCTAACTCTAACTATGCTAAAGAGGCGCAAAAAAAATTGGAGAGTAGTGAATCCTTTCAAAAAAAGCGTGGTCGTTATAATGACTTAGGAAAAGAGTTGCAGGCGCTGAAAAAAGATGCTCAAACAAATGGCTTGACGTGGTCGGATGAGCAAAAAAGAAATCATAACAACGTTGCCAAAGGGAAACTATCAGAAATTAATACAATAGGTAAACAGTTAGAGTCAGAAATCAGCCAAATTAATAAAAAAATGGCTCAAGAGTTAAACCCCAAAATTGATGAAGCCCTCAATAGTATTATTAAAGACAAGAAGCTCGATCTGCTGCTTAAAGCGCGAACAGTACATTACTTTTCGCCACAACTCGATATCACAAAAGAATTATTAGACCGTTTAAATAAGGCATAGCTAATTCGTAATCTTGCTCACTAGCTTATGACAGAACTTAAACGCTATTCTATAACTGAACTTGCTGAATTCATTGGCGCTTCATTTGAGGGGGACGGCGATCATCTGATTTACACTTTGGCAAGTTTGCCCGAAGCAACAGAGACCGATCTCGCTTTTTATGCGAGCAGCGCCTATAAGAAAAAATTGCAGAGTACTCGTGCAGGTTGTGTTCTTTTGCAAGAAAGTCATAAAGCAGAATTTAATGGCAACAAACTGTTATCTGCCGACCCTTACCTAAGCTATGCAAAACTAACGTACTTATTTCGCAAACAAAGTAAAGGCCCCGCAAGTATTCATCCAAGTGCCGTGATAGCAAGCGATGTTTCTCTAGGTGAAAACGTCACGATTGGTCCTAATGTTGTCATTGAGCAGGGAGCATCTGTTGGGAGTGACTGTTCTATTGGTGCTAATTCTTTTATCGGAGAAGAATCCCATATTGGATCAAACAGCACTTTATACACCGGGGTGAATATATACAATAATGTCCATATCGGTGAGTCTTGTATATTACACAGTGGTAGTGTCGTTGGCGCCGATGGCTTCGGTTTTGCCCCCTCATTAGAAGGTTGGTGTAAAATTTATCAGCTAGGCGGCGTACGTATTGGTGATCAAGTTGAAATAGGTGCAGGAACCTCTATTGATCGTGGCGCCTTAGATAACACTATTATTAAAACGGGGGTAAAGATCGATAATCAGGTTCAAATAGCCCATAATGTGGAAATAGGTGAGCATACCGCTATTGCCGCAGCCTCAGCCATTGCTGGAAGTGCAGTGATAGGTAAGCGATGTAAAATTGCAGGTTGCGTTGGTATCGTTGGGCACATTAATATCACAGATGATGTTCATATTACAGCGATGTCGATGATCACTAAATCAATAAGCAAGCCCGGATCTTATTCTTCTGGTATGCCAATGAGTGAAACCCGGAGTTGGAGAAAAAATGCAGCACGCTTCAATCGTTTAGATGACATCGCTCGGCAGCTGTTATCGATTAAGAAAAAAATTAAAAAATAAGGCTTATATATGATGGATGTTATGGAAATTAAAAAGTGGTTGCCTCACCGTTACCCCTTTTTATTGGTTGATCGCGTTACTGAGTTAATTGAAGGTGACTGCATTAAGGCATACAAAAATATATCGTTTAATGAAGACGTCTTTAACGGACATTTTCCGCAAGCTCCTATTTTTCCTGGTGTAATGATTATAGAAGCTATGGCGCAAGCCTCGGGTATTTTAGGTTTTAAAACGATGGGTAAAACACCACAAGATGGTTCCGTTTACTTGTTTGCTGGTGCTGATAAAGTTCGTTTTCGTCGCCAAGTTATTCCAGGAGATCGCCTCGAGCTAGAAGCAAAAGTGATCTCTAAAAAAAGCGGAATCTGGAAGTTTGAATGCAGTGCATCTGTAGATGGTCAGCTTGCTGCATCAGCGACTATCCTGTGTGCCGATCGTAAAGTTTAGTTGATCCATGTCTATCCATGCCTCTGCGATTATTGATCCGTCAGCAAAGTTAGCTGATGGTGTCCAAGTTGGTCCCTATTCAATTATAGGCCCCGATGTTGAAATAGACTCTAACAGTATTGTTGAGTCTCATGTCGTTATTAAGGGACCCACTAAAATTGGTAAAAACAATCATATCTACCAGTTCTCCAGTGTGGGTGAGTCTACTCCTGACCTCAAATATAAAGGCGAAGATACCCGATTAGTTATTGGCGATAATAATACCATTCGTGAAGGCGTAACGATTCATAGAGGAACTGTTCAGGATAGAAGCGAAACAATTATAGGCAATCATAACTTAATGATGGCTTATGTCCATATCGGCCACGATAGTGTTATAGGTAACCATTGCATTTTGGTCAATAATACTGCATTGGCAGGCCATGTTCACCTAGGCGACTGGGCTATTCTGGGTGGTTTTACCTTGGTCCATCAATACTGTCAAATAGGTCAGCATTGCTTTACCGGTATGGGTAGTGCCATTGGTAAAGATGTGCCGGCATACATGATGGTTGCCGGCGCGCCAGCTGAAGTGAAAACGATCAACTCAGAAGGTTTGTCTCGGCGCGGATATTCAAAAGACGATATTCGATCATTACAAAAAGCCTTTAAAATAATTTATCGCCAAAATTTAACGTTAGTAGAAGCATTGGTAAAACTTAAAGAGTTGTCCAGTTCGTGCGAAGCTATTGAGCCTTTGGTCACCTCCTTAACTACCTCTACTCGCGGTATTGTTCGTTAGTAAGCTTATCTCCTTCACTATATTTGTCATCTTCTCTTTTAATGATAAACCAGCTCTGTAAAAAATGATTATGAAAATAGGTATTGTTTCTGGTGAGGCTTCGGGGGATATTCTCGGTGCCGGCTTAATAAGTGAGTTAAAAAAATATTACCCTGATGCAACTTATGAAGGTGTCGGCGGCAAAAAAATGATAAGTGAAGGCTTTAGTTCACTGTTCCCTCAAGATCGTTTAGCGGTGATGGGTCTGATTGAGCCACTAAAACGATTGCCTGAATTGCTGTCAATACGCAAACAGCTTTACCAGCATTTTATTAATAATAAATTTGATTTGATGATAGGCATCGATTCGCCTGACTTCAATTTATCCTTAGAGGGAAAGTTAAAGAAACAGGGTGTTAAGACAGTGCATTACGTTAGTCCATCAGTTTGGGCTTGGAGGCAGGGGCGGATTAAAAAGATCGCTAAATCGATTGATTTAATGCTCACATTACTGCCATTTGAAACTGCCATATATCATCAGTATAGGGTGCCAGTTAAGTTTGTTGGACACCCTCTGGCAGATCAGTTTCCTATTGAGCACGATCAGGCACAAGCAAAAAAAACCTTATCATTGTTGCTTAAAAATAAACGATATAACCCCAACTTACCTTTGTTGGCTTGCTTGCCCGGTAGTCGCAATGGAGAGGTTAAATTAATTGGCCCAGTATTTTGGCAAGCCTTAGAGCAGTGTTGTGATAAAATCCATAAGTTACAAGTGATTGTGCCTGCTGCTGGCGAGCAACGCTGTGAACAAATAGAAGCCCAATTAAAGGCTCGCCCTAATTTGTCGGTGACTCTAGTGGAGGGCCATTCACACGAGGTTATGGCTGCGGCTGATGCCGTTTTATTGGCCTCGGGTACAACGGCTTTAGAAGCTATGCTGTTAAAAAAACCCATGGTAGTCGTATATAAAATGGCAGCATTGTCTTATTGGATTATTTCTTCTCTTCTAAAAATACCTTATGTGTCGTTGCCTAATTTATTGGCTAACCGCTTATTAGTACCAGAGTTACTTCAGCAGCAAGCAACAGCAGATAGTATCAGCCAACATGTGATTGAAAAAATACAGGAAGTTGACCATAGGGAGAACATCGTCAAAGAATTTACTAAACTACATCAGGATTTAAAAGGTAATGCTGACTATGCCGCAGCTAAAGCAATCAAAGAATTACTAGAGGCATAAATGGCTAAAGAAAAGCTCGTGCCTTTTATCAGTATTTATACAGGGACTTTAATGGCCGGTGTTGATGAAGTCGGCCGCGGTCCTCTGGCGGGAGATGTCGTTACCGCCGCTGTTATTTTAGACCCCGCAAAACCGATTAAAGGTTTGGACGACTCAAAAAAATTGTCTGAAAAAAAGCGAGATTATTTTTTTGAAATTATCAAAGAAAACGCATTGTCTTGGTCAATTGCTCGCTGTTCAGCAAGTGAAATAGATCAGCTTAATATTTTACAGGCTAGCTTACTGGCGATGAAGAAGGCAGTTGAAAGTCTACGTGTTCAACCTGAGCATGTCTTAGTGGACGGTAATAAAATACCTGTTTGGCATTATCAAGCGGAAGCGGTTGTTAAAGGTGATAGTAGAGTAGCAGCTATTGCAGCGGCATCTATTTTGGCAAAAGTAACTCGTGATCGTGAAATGCAAGAGTATGAAAAACAATATCCTGGCTATGGCTTTGCCAAGCATAAAGGTTACCCAACTCAGCAGCACCGTGACGCAATAAAAATACTTGGCATTACCCCAATACACAGACGTTCTTATCGTCCAGTACGAGAGCTAATAGAGCAGTAAGACTTACTTAACGTTTATCGAGATTGATTTTTGGAAGTGGGAAGCGAGGGATAAAAGAAGCCCACTGGTGTGAGCTTCTGTGACGATACTATTTGATAATTAATTAAAAATAGGGGCGTAGAGCACCCCAACTAATACAGCAGTTAATGCTAAGCTACAATGAATAACTCCCTTAACAGTTGTTAATGGACCTTGCTTTCCGAATAAGCCGTTTAGCTGAAGCAGTGCAATTAAGGCAATAACAATCCACAGGTCAATACCGCCGGTTCCAGTTCCATAACCCTGACCGAGAAAATGTGGTCCAGCTAGCATGGCGAATACCATCGGTGCTGAAAATAGAACATTGGTACGAGAGGCGAGCAATGCTTTAGCGCCCGCTGCAGCGGCATCACCTTCGACCATTCCCAATGCGATTTTCTGATTGGGCCAGATAATAACCCATACGTTCAAAAACATCAGTGTGCCCATTAAAGCACCGGCCACAATGTAGTCATTTAATTGGCCCATTTTACCAACGCCCGCCAGTAAATACACACCGGTAATAAAAGTGAACATTGCACCCCAGCGAAACCACCACAAGGCGCTAGGTGCTAGTTTTGCTTTAGCATCGGCAAGTGCTTCAGGGCTAGCTTGCTTGAAGTACCCACCTTGTACAAAGTTAAAGTAATACAGCATGCCTATCCATGTGATGCCGAATAGTAGATGCCCCCAGCGAGCAAGAATATTTAAGAATTCCATGGTAACCTCCTTTATAATTAAAATAATATTTATGAGTGTAGTTTTTGTTGCTTCTTTTTTACTATCGTCACTTCTCTTTACAGAGTCGCTCACAAATAGTGACTCTAAGCGAGCCGCTATTCTAGCGGATATTGTCTTTTAGCACAGCTTTATTGAAG
>JBLHWO010000016.1:0-27892 GCA_047629215.1 Cellvibrionaceae bacterium
AAACCGCTTTACAGTTGCAAAGCGGTTTTTCTCACTAGAATATAGGGTATTGGTAGACTGAAATGAAACTGGCCAGTGTAGAAAAAGAGCCCCAAGTAGACTTTGAATCGCCTGAAAGAATGGGTGGCTCAGTAGCGTCAAATAAAACCCAAGATGTAATGGTGAAAGCGGTTAATCAAAATAAAACATTAACGCAAAGGATTACTGACAATGTTGAATTAATTAAATCAATAGCGGTAGGTTTCTTTTCTATAATATTAGGTTTATTGATTTGGCATCTTGCAACATTGTACAACTTTAATTTTTATATTAATTTTGAAAATGTACCCTCACCCTTAAAAGTGGGTTCATTTTTTATGGCTCATCTTGGAGATCCTGAATTTTATATTCATATTCTTGTTAGCTTGAGAAGAATATTTTTTGCTTATTCTTTGGCGGTAATATTAGGTATTACGGTTGGTCTATTGGTCGGTCGCTCAAAAACAATTCGTGCGGCTGTTTTGCCTTACATAGAAATTATTAGACCAATACCGGCAGTAGCTTGGATTCCCTTAGCTATCTTAATGTGGCCAACGGAAGAATCCTCGATTATTTATATTACCTTCCTCGGTGCTTTGTTTCCTATTATTTTAAATACCGTTCACGGTGTTGAACAAACGCCTGAGGTTTTAGTTCGAGCAGCCTTATCTTTAGGGGCTAAAAAAATGCAAATTTTTTACCATGTGGTATTGCCCGCAGCATTGCCAAGTATCGCTGCAGGCTTGGCTATTGGTATGGGCGTTAGTTGGTTCTCTTTACTGGCGGGAGAAATTATTTCGGGTCAGTACGGTATTGGTTACTTTACTTGGAATGCTTATTCATTAATTAACTACCCCGATATTGTGGTAGGTATGTTGGTTATTGGTTGCTTGGGTTCCTTATCGACTTATTTAATTCGCTTAGCAATGAAGCCAGCGTTGCGATGGAAGGAAAAACAGCGTTAATGATTGAGCTTACATTGTGACATCACGTTTAAATACAATATGGCAAACTATTAAAACGCATTATTGGAAATGCATTCTTTTTTCAATAGCTTTCACTGTTTTTTACTATGCGTTATTGATGCTGAGTTTAATTGTTCGTTTTCAAGATTTGCCTAATTACATTAATACTTATGATTGGTTAGAAAACTTAAAGACTATTGTTATTTCTACTCCTTCACTTAAAGATACTTTGCTAATTATGAAGGGTGAGTGGGTAATGGAAATAGGGTTTATGAATTATGACTATGGCGCAGGTATTTCTGAATGGAGCTTGTTTCTTGCCCCGGTGAAAATGTTAGGTGTATTTACTTTAGGCGCATTACTAACAATTAATTATTTTGTGTTTAAAAAAAATACCCGTTGTTACTCTCTATTACGACGTCGCTCCAGCAGTGTGACGGCAGGATTTGGCGCTGCATTTGTCTCTTTGGCATCGATCACAATGTCTTGGGTTGTTTGCTGTTCAACGCCGACATGGGTGGTTGGCTTGGCGATGATGGGTCTAGGAGTTTCAACGTCACTTTGGCTTGAGCCTTTAGGCTTGTTGGTATCTTTGATCGGTTTCGTTTTGTTGATTATAGCTCTATTTATTGCAGCAGGACGCTCTGAGCAACGAAGTGAATTTTTGTAAACAACATTGAGGTCTTTGCACGAGCAGGAATTTTTCTTCGTGGCAAGGCACAAATGCACGGAAGAGGGAGTTTACATCGAGTAAATGACCGATTGAGTACATTTGTAACGCCGCTACGAAGGAAAATAACTATCGTGCAAAGACCTCACATTATGAGATTTAAACTATGAATATAACCGCCCCTAAAAGCCACCGACATCCAGTTGTCGATAAAGGCAATATCACAATTGATGCAGTTACGATTCGTTTCGGCTCAGGTAGCTCGCTAAATACTGCCGTAAAAGAAACGAGCCTTGAGATAACGCCTGGTGAGTTTGTCTGTATTCTTGGTCCATCAGGTTGTGGCAAGTCGACATTGTTAAATTCTGTCGCAGGTTATGTTAATCCAACCTCAGGTAAAGTGTTGATTGATGGAGAGTTGATCACAACGCCGGGGCCTGACCGAGGGATGGTGTTTCAGCAATACTCTCTTTTTCCATGGAAAACAGTACATGAAAATATTGCTTTTGGGCCCAAAATTGCTGGCCACAGTAAAGCAGAAAGTGACTCTATAGCGAATACATTTCTAGATATGATCGGGTTGGCATCGAGTGCAAACAAATTTCCTGCTGAATTGTCGGGAGGTATGCAGCAGCGTGTAGGCATCGCGAGAGCATTGGCAAATTATCCAAGAGTATTATTAATGGATGAGCCTTTTGGTGCGTTGGACGCACAAACTCGCTTAATGATGCAAGAAAGTTTGTTGAATATTTGGTCTGAGTTTGGCACAACCGTTTTATTTGTTACTCATGATGTCGATGAAGCAATATTTTTGGCGGATCGCATTTTAATTATGAGTGCTAGCCCAGGATCAGTTATTGCAGACTTAAAAGTGACTCTTGATAGGCCGCGCAGTGGAGAGTTAGCGACAGAGGAACCATTCATTGCGCTAAAAAAACAATGCCTGTCGGTTATTCGCGCAGAGAGTTTAAAGTCATTCCAAAATTCAGGTATGGATACTGTAAAGAAAAAGGCGAGTGCGTAATGTTGGTTAAGCGTAGATGTTTGAGTCAATTTTTTGTGTTGTTGCTACCGTTATTATTATGCGGACAGTTAAGCTATGCGCAATCTGACAATCTCAAGACATTAAAATCACCTAAACCTTTGCCCGAATTTGTACTAAACGATCAGTTTGGAAAGTTTTTTAGTAAAGATAAGTTAAAGGGTAAGTGGTCAATGATTTTTATCGGCTTTGCCGCGTGTCCCGATGTGTGTCCTTTTACCTTAGCAAACCTTGAAGCCGTTAGAGCCGATATGGGCTTTAGGCTCAGGCCTGATAGCATTCCTAATATTATTTTTTTATCGGTTGACCCCGATCGAGATAGATCGCTATTAAAAGAATATTTATATTACTACCACCCCGAATATATTGGTCTTACCGGTAAGGTAAGTGAAATTGATAAACTTATTATAGGTCTGGACGCCTATTATAAACTCGATAAAAAGACACCTGATGACAAGGCCTATAACGTTATACATTCTGCAAAGGTGGCCATTATTAATCCCGATGGGGACGTTGTGGCAGAAATTAGCCCACCTTTTAAGCCACACAGTACAGGCCAATATTTGATTAATTTAATCAGGGGTATTGATTCGTGATCGTTTTCAATAGACAACGATTAATCTACATAGCGATGACGGTATTGTTTTTTTTACAGTTTGGTTTTGCTGGTGCAGAACCGCACGACAATAAAAAAATTCATATTAGTAATGCATGGAGCCCAGCAGCTCCACCGGTTGCGCCAACACGAGTGGGGTATTTTTCCATTACCAATATCTCTGATAAAACGATTTCTATTGTTGACGTGACTAGCCCCTTATTTGCTCAAGCCAATTTCCATGAGACCCGTATCGTCAATGGCATCGCCAGTATGTCAGCAATGGGTGAGATTGTGCTAAAGCCCAAGCAAGCGCTTATGTTTGAGCCAAGTGGAATGCATCTTATGTTAATGAATGCGAAAGCCGGTTTGGCAAAAGCGAAAGCGATACCGCTGATGTTGAGTTTAGATGACGGTCAACAAATTCACCTTAACTTAATAGTAACCGCGCCTAAGGAAACTTTAGCAGCAGAAATACAAACGATGAATCAGTCCGCTCATGCGCACCATTAATTTACTTTTATGCAATGCGCTTAATGGGCTTACCTATCGCCTTATGGGTCTATTTTTAATTAGCGGGCCGGTTCAGGCAGGTATGATTGATAAAGAGACAATGGCCCCATGGGAAATCTGTGGTCTGTGCCATAGCTTAAATGGAATCAGTCCGACGGCAAAATTTCCAACGTTAGCTGGCCAAAAAGCGGCCTATATTAAAAAGCAATTTATTGAATTTAATCAGCAGATTCGTACTAACGGTGGCGGGCAAATGGTCGCAATTACTACGGAGGTGGATGTGCAGACAATCGATGCGATCGCTAATTATTTTTCAGCGTTAAGTCCGCCGCCAGCCAAGACAAAAGATGAAGTTGGCAATGGTTACGAGTTGGGGAAGGTGCTTTTTACTAAAGGTCGAGGTGAGCTACCCGCTTGTATTACTTGCCATGGCTCGCCGAAATCTCCTGCGCCGTGGTTATACGCACAACATGGACGTTATCTTATTAAGCAGTTAAGCGACTTTAAGTCGGGACACCGGCTAAATGACGAGGGAGAAACCATGAGAAAAATAGCATCAATGCTAAGGGAGCAAGATATGGCTGCAATAGCCGGCTATTTGGAAGTGACACAGCCGCGCTGAGTTGTTTAGGCACGTTATTTTTATGTTAAAAAGTGATATTTTTAGTCAAAAAATATTACAAAAACAGCTTGTTATAACATGTAATGTTAAGTATTATTTATGCTCACTCAGAGAGTTAATGTAATGAGAGCCGATATGTCACACCAGCCGCTTTATCTACAGATAAAAGAGGCTCTGAAGAAGCAAATTCTTTCAGGGGAATATGCCCCTAATCAGCGCATGCCATCAGAGAGCGAATTAATGGGCACCTTTGATGTAAGCCGAATTACGGTTAGGCAAGCGCTAAGGGATTTAAACGCTGAAGGTTTGGTCTTTACCTCGCAAGGTAAAGGCACCTTTGCTAGCAAACCTAAGGCTAAGCAGAATGTTCAGCATCTCCAAGGTTTTGAAGAAGCCATGAGATCTAAGGGTTACGACGCTACCGCGCGTATTCTTAGCGTTCGCGAGATGACGCCTAATAAGGATGTTCAGGAAAAGCTCGATATTACGGGTAAAGATGGCGTGATAGAAATTGTTCGCGTGCGTTATCTCAATGGTGAGCCGGTATCGCTAGATACCTCTTATTTTCCGGTAATCATTGGCAAGCAACTACTCAGTAAAGATTTAACCGGGGATATTTTTCCCTTACTAGAAAATGATCTGCTTTTACCCTTAGGTAAAGCCGAAATCAGCTTAGAAGCCCGTCCTGCAGAAGCAGAGATTGCCAAAGAGTTAGGTATTGAAGAAGGTGCGCCCATTATGTGGGTCAAGCGCTTGGTTAAAGACATTCATGGCCATGGCATCGATTATGAATATTTAGCGATTCGTGGTGATTCTTATCAATACCATTTTGAAATTGATCGCCAAGCCCAGCGATTAAGTAACCCTCATTCACCTACTAAAGAGGATGAAGTATGACCAGTTTAGCGTCTACACTTTCCGATCACGATATTACCGTTCGAGACTTTGATGTGCTTGTTATTGGTGGCGGAACTGCCGGCCCTTTGGCTGCCATTACTGCCAAAGAAAATAATCCCGATGCGACGGTCTTGCTCCTAGAGAAGGCCAATGTCAAACGTTCTGGTGCAATTAGTATGGGAATGGATGGCTTGAATAATGCCGTGGTTCCTGGTCATGCGACGCCGGAAGACTATGTAAAAGAAATTACGATCGCCAATGACGGTGTCTTATTGCAAAAAGGCGTAATGGCCTATGCCCAAGGTTCATTTGATATGATCCAAAAATTGGATAGTTGGGGTGTGTATTTTCAAAAGGATGAAACCGGCGAATACGATATGAAAAAAGTTCATCATCTCGGCACTTATGTATTGCCTATGCCCGAAGGCCACAATATTAAAAAAATTCTCTATCGGCGTTTACGTCGTAACAAAGTGACGATTGAAAATCGTTATCAAGTGATTCGCTTGTTAAAAGATAAAGAGGGCAATGCCTGTGGTTGTATTGCCTTAGGAACACGTGATGCGGACATTATTGTGATTCGCGCTAAAGCGGTTGTGATGTGTACCGGTGCCGCCGGTCGCATTGGTTTACCCGCATCGGGTTATTTGTACGGTACTTATGAAAACCCAACCAATGTGGGCGATGGCCATTCTATGGCCTACCATATTGGTGCTGAACTAACGGGTTTGGAGTGTTACCAAATCAATCCATTATTAAAAGATTACAACGGCCCAGCTTGCGCTTATGTGACGGGTCCTCTGGGAGGTTATACCGCTAATTCACAAGGTGATCGTTTTATTGAGTGCGATTACTGGAGCGGCCAAATGATGATGGAGTTTTATAACGAATTAGAGGGCGGTAATGGCCCTGTATTTTTAAAACTTGATCACCTTGCTGAAGAAACCATTCAAGAAATTGAACATGTACTACATACCAATGAGCGTCCTAGTCGTGGTCGTTTTCACGATGGACGCGGTGTTGATTATCGAACCAAGATGGTCGAGATGCATATCTCCGAAATTGGTTTTTGTGCAGGCCATTCTGCATCGGGTGTGTGGATTAACGAAAAAGGTGAAACCACTGTGCCAGGTTTATACGGTGCCGGTGATATGGCATCGATTCCTCACAGTTACATGTTGGGTGCTTTTGTTTACGGTCAAATTTGTGGTGAAAATGCAACAGAATTTGCGCGTGATAGAGAATTTGCAGAACTAGATATAGAGTATATCTTGTCAGAAAAAGAAAGAATATTAGCGCCATTAAAACGCGAAGATGGTATTCCTGCCAGTCAGTTCGAGTATAAAGCACGCCGCTTAGTGAACGATTATTTACAGCCACCCAAAGTCACTAAAAAAATGGACATTGGTTTGCAACGACTGCAGGCGATGGATGACGATATTCCTTATCTTTATGCGCGTGATCCACACGAATTATTACGTGTTCACGAAGCCCAACATATTCTCGATTGCGCACAAATGGCAGCCGTTGCCTCAATGTATCGAACCGAAAGTCGTTGGGGTTTGTATCACAACTATGTCGATTATCCAGAAACGAATAATGATGATTGGTATTGTCATGTTCAATTATACAAAGATGAAAATGGAAAAATGGCCTGTAGGAAAAAAGAGATTGAGCCCTACGTGGTTGAATTAGACGAGAATGAAAAAAGTGCATATCAACAAATGCGCGTTCAGAAAGCGGGTTAACCCGAAGGAAATAATATTATGCAAATGCCTATAGCAACACAAATATCTATGGTTCCCGTTATCGTTGATGACGATAAATGTATTGCCGAAAAAGGCTGTCGAACCTGTATCGATGTTTGCCCCCTCGATGTACTAGCCATTAATGAAGAGTCTGGTAAGGCTTTTATGAAATACGATGAGTGTTGGTATTGTATGCCATGTGAAACCGATTGTCCGACGGATGCCGTTACCGTCAATATCCCCTACTTGCTGCGCTGAGGTTTTATTACAATGTCCAACTATTCAGATCCACTCCTAAATTCCATTGCCGAACGTTTAGCTAGCGACGATGCCGGTATTCGACGCGTTGCTGCAATGGACTTAGTCGACAGCGCAGAAGACGAAGCGGTTGATTTATTATTAATAGCACTAAACGATGATGACGAAGCAGTACGCATGGAAGCTGCTAAAGTCATCGATGAATTTGACCCTAAAGAAATGATGGGCGCTCTAGTGGGTGCTTTAACCTCTAAGGATGATAATGTACGTAATGCCGCTGCGAATGCCTTAGCCGATTTAAAAGACAAAGATGCAGCGCCGGCCTTGTTAGCTGCATTGAACGAAGGTGATGCTTTTGTTGTTTCGGCGATATTGCGAGCATTAAAACAATTACGTATAAAAGAGGTAAGACCTTACGCCATTAATTATTTAAGCCATGCCGATGCAACGGTTCGACGCGAAGCAGTGAGTGTATTGGGTTATCTTCAGGATGTTGAAAATTTACCGCAAATTATGTCTGTCGCGAGTTCTGATACTGACGTTGAAGTTCGACGAACTGCAGTGGGCGCGTTAGTATTTGCCTCGGCTGCACAAGTAAGCCAAGCCTTGATCAAGGCTTTATCGGATGAAAACTGGCTAGTTAAAATCGAAGCCATTAAAGGCATTGGCAGGCTTAGCGTATTTGATGCGGTTGACAACCTGATTGCAGCAACTCAAGATTCAATATGGCAAGTGCAGGAAAAAGCAGTAGAAGCCATCGGTAAATTAAAGGCGTACGAGGGTATTCCTGCCTTAGCTAACTGTATTGCTAATCCTATTAGTAATTTACGTAAATCGACGGTTGCTGCCCTGGGCGAGATTGCACATACCGATGGTTTAGAACTTATTCACATCGGTATGAACGATAATGATCCCGACGTGCGTAAATTGGCTCGTTGGGCTTTAGAGCAAGTTGAAAATAATAATAGTAATAGTAAAGTCAGTGGCTAATATGGTAGAGCAAAAAAATATGCTTAATGCAGGTTTATCGCCTAAAAAAATCAATCATAAAAAAGTCAGTAATGTGATTGATATAAACTGGCGTGATGGTCAGCTCCATTCTTTAAGTGGTGATCAACTACGTCAATTTTGTGCCTGTTCAAAATGTAGGGCGCGTGACGTCGTTGGTAAGCAACTGATTAATGAAAGTGGAAAAATTGAAGGCCTTAAATTAATGGGTAGCACCGGCGTACAGATAATTTTTAGCGATGGTCATGATCGTGGAATTTACCCTTGGGGTTATTTACGGGCGATTGCTAATGATGATGCCTTGGCATTTCTTGATCGATAATTGAACCTAAATACCGCGGTTAGATCTACTGCGGCTGTCTAAGGCACAAAATATAAAGCGTTTTTCACTTTTTTAGGCTGCCCCCCTAGGGTGGTTACGAAGAGCCAAAAAAAGCACTTTTTATTAGATACACTTATTTACACAGGCAAAAGCTTGTTCCTTACAAGCTTTATTGCATATTTTCTCCATCCATAGAGTTTATGTGGTGTAGGCAGGTTTCTACGTGCCCTTGGGGTATTCAGGAGTAAAAACCTGTCGCTACGATCCAACTGCGGTCTAGGTTTAACTAGGCGGATGTGTTGGCTTCGGCATATCTAAGGTTATCGTTCTTGCATCCTTTGCAGGCTCGGCATATTATTTAGCGGATACAATTAAACAAATGTCAGCCTAACTAACTAGTTTTAGCGATAGTATAACGCTGCCTATTCGGTATTATGGACCTTATTGAATAAGTAATATTAGGCGCTCTATGTCAAAGACCCATTATAAAAAGATGGTTTTGGATGCTAGGCCCGACCGCTTGGATTTACGCGATCGTGAGTATCGTCCTCATCTTCAGTCATTACCCGGACAGTTCCCTCCCAAAGAATACATACAAGGCTTTTTGCCGTGCTATAAGGACAATGGATTAATCCTGGATCAGGGCCAAGAAGGTGCCTGTACCGGTTTTGGTTTGGCGGCGACGATTAATTATTTAATCTGGCGAGACAAAATGGATTTTGGTCATGATGCCGATGATTTAAAACAGCATTCCTCGATAAGTCAGTGTGATTTGAGTGTCAAAGAGTCTTTAGTGAGTGAGCGCATGCTGTATCACATGGCTAAAGTTTACGACGAATGGGATGGTGAAGATTACTCGGGCTCTAGTTGCCGGGGTGCAATGAAAGGTTGGCACCGCCATGGTGTCTGTAAAAAGTCACTATGGGAATACGATACTAGTGGAAAATTTATTCCACCAAAAAATGAGACGTGGGCAGTGGATGCATTAGCCACGCCTTTAGGTGCCTATTATCGTATTAATCATCAATCTGTTGTTGATATGCAGGCAGCAATTCTAGAGGTTGGAGCACTTTATTGCTCAGCGGATGTTCATGAAGGTTGGTGGTTACAAAAAACCAAATCCCTAGAAATAATATCGCAAAGCGAAGAAATGATAGGCGGTCACGCCTTTTGTATTATCGGTTATACCCAAGAAGGTTTTATTATTCAGAATTCTTGGGGAGATACGTGGGGTTGGAATGGCTTTGCCATACTCACTTATTCAGACTGGATCGAAAACGGCAGTGATGCTTGGATTGTCGCGCGAGGGGTGCCTGTAAAGCAAGATAGTGCTCCGCGTATGTTTTCAAATAACGCCTTGCAAGACGTGGCCAGTAAACGCAGTGATCCAAAACAGGCTTCTATTAACAAAGCCTTAAAATATCCTTACTCGTCAAATTTCGACGCTAAGCCTTGGACAGAAGATCAAGCCTATGCTCATGCCTTAGTCATTAGTAATAATGGCCGACCCAAGCATACTGTTATTGCCAGTGAAGGCCCCGATACTTCCGCTGAACATATCTGTTATACGAATTTACGGAATTGGTTACAGGCGTCAGTAAAAAATCGAAAAATTGCTATTTATGCGCACGGCGGTTTGAATTCGGAAGAAAGCTCCATTAATCGCGTTAGAGTGATGGCGCCTTACTTTAAGGCTAACGATATTTATCCTTTATTTGTTGTTTGGAAAACCGGTTTAAGCGAAACATTAAGTAATATTATTAAAGAGTCGGGTAACACTATTTTGGATCAAGGCCCAGATGCAGTGAGCCGTGCGGAAGGATTTAGTGAATGGGTTTCTGATAAAACGGATCGTGCAATCGAAACCATTGCGCGCGGTATACAGGCAAAAAGTTTATGGTCAGAAATGAAAGAAAATGCGCTTTATGCCTGCGACAGAGCGGTTCCTGGGTTCGTTCAGAATAAAGCGGGTAAGCCTGGTGCTATGGTGATTTTAGCCAAGGCATTAGAAAAAATCAATAAAGAATTTCCCGATATTGAAATTCATATGGTGGGTCATTCTGCAGGCTCAATCCTATTAGGTTCTTGGTTAAAGGAATTAACGAAAAGAAAGTTGTCTGCTCAAACTGTTTCATTATTTGCCCCAGCCTGTACTATTGAATTTACCAATAAAACTTTTATTCCTGCAATAGAAAAGGGCACCTTTAAAAAGAAAAGTTTGTTTATACATAGCATGGATGACGAACGTGAAAAATCTGATAACACAGGAAAGCTTTATCGAAAGTCTTTACTTTATTTAGTGAGTAGAGCCTTAGAGGATTTGCATAAAATGCCACTACTGGGTATGGCAGCAGCATGGGATCCAAACAATTGTGAAGATAAGATGTCGGGTGGTTTTCATCACATGCAAAGGGGACAGGTTGAAAAGTGGTGTGCATTTATAGAAGACGCTAATAAGCCGATATTGTACGGTCGTGATAAGAGTCAGGTTAAAATTAATCTTAAACCGGATTACATTGACCTCTCTCATGGCTCTTTTGACAATGATATTGATGTCGTTGAATTTACCTTAAAAAAGATAAAAGGCTCAAGTCTAAAAACCAAAGTCGTTAATTTATGCGGGTATTAAATAAAAATTGTTCGGTTTATATCCGGTGGGTTGGCAGTTATTTTTTGTGGGCATAGCCCACCCTACGTAACGTTAAATAAAATAATGAAGATGCATACTGAGTCCCGGCACCCTATCGCGATTCGGAGAAACTTTTGGCCTAAAATGGAAGATCAGTTTATTCCATTACCGCAATCAGAATGCGGTTATTATCAATATAGGGAAGAAACATATAATCCTTGTTAGCCGCGACTATTGAGTTAGAGTAATTTTATATTTTTTAAGACTATCAAATCTCATTTTTAATTTCTATTTCATCTTTCAATGTACGCCACTTGAGTTGCGCATAACGCTCTCATCAACTATGTTACGTTATTTAAGAAAAAGGAAATAATAGTTGGGCCCTTCTAACCGTTTCGATAGAGAGCAGTCCTTATTGGATGCCATGAGCGAAAATACTGTCTTGATAGATCAGCAAGGCAATATTGTGGTTGCTAATAAGGCGTGGTGTCAATTTTCATGCATTAATAATGGTGAACCTTCATTATGCGGAGCCTCTAATAATTATTTAGACGTGTGTCGTGGTGGTGATGATAACGCTGAGGCAGTTTATCAGGGCATCCGTCAGATTTTATCCGGTGAGCTTGATAAATTTGAGCGCTTTTACCCTTGCCACGGTCCAGCAGAGCAGCGTTGGTTTATCGTTAAGGCCGCACCCTATCCCGACAATCAACACAATATTCGTGCCCTAATCAGTCATCACAATGTGACGACTTTGATTGAACGCCAGCACCGTATTGAAGCCAAAGAAAATCGCTATTCAACGGTGATCAATTCTTTGGTTGAGGGCATGATCATTCAAAACGAATTCGGTGAGATTGAAACCTGCAATGAGGCGGCTGAAACACTTCTGGGGCTTTCAAAAGCAGTGATGATGTCTCAAAAATCACTGTCTCCGAAAGGAATTCTTTTTAGACCAGATGGTACTGAACTTCGACCAGAGGAATTCCCTCCTTTTATATCCTTGACGCATGGTCAAACCATTGAAGGGGCTGTTGTTGGTTTAACAAATTCCAGCGATAAAATTTCATGGGTAAAAATAAATTCACAACCTATTTTTGAATCTCCAGAAAGCACGGCATATTCATCAGTTGTCACTACAATTATTTCGGTAACCGATGAGCTAGAGCAAAACAAACAATTAAAAAAAATCGGCGAGAGATTGGAGTTGGCCGTCAATAGTGCCAATATTGGCATATGGGATTGGGACATAAAAGCAAACGAACTTATCTGGGACGATAACATGTTTAGGCTTTATGATATTAAACGCGAAGATTTTATCGGTGTTTATGACGCTTGGACACAAGCGCTTCATCCCGAGGATGCAGAATTTTTTACAGCACATATAAACTTAGCACTGGAAAAAGGATTGCCATTTGAGCAAGATTTTCGTATTGTTTGGCCGGATAGCACAATTCATATTATTAAACCTTTCGCCATTATCCGCAGAGATGAAGACGGTAATCCAGTTCGAATGGTGGGCGCTAATCAGGATGTCACCCAGTTGCGTTTGGCTCAGCAAGCATTATCCTATCGTGAATACCGATTGGAATTATTGATTGATAATTTACCTGTCGGAGCGGTTTCTCTTGATGGCGATCGGATTACGATGAATACGGCCGCGGAACAAATGACCGGTTATGATCAAAGTGATATTACCAGCGTTAAAGCCTGGTTTAAGTGCGTCGCTGCATTCGGTTCTGGAAAACTTTTAAACCAGTACAAAAATGATCGACAAAAAGGATTTCCTAAAACGCGTAGTTTTGAGTTTCGTCATAAAAGTGGCGCAAAAGGCTGGTTAGAATTTAACGGTTTTCTTTATAAGGAGGGAGAGGCCTGGATTATTACTGATATCACGGATCGTAAGCGAGCAGAGCATGATTTACAGGTTTTAGCCTTTTACGACCCATTGACTAAATTGCCGAATCGAGCTCATTTTGAAACGGTACTAAACAAAACTTTATTTCGAGCTCGTCGTCATAAACTAAAATTTGCCTTGCTACTATTGGATATAGATCAGTTCAAGCGTATTAATGATACCTATGGTCATCCTGCAGGCGATAAATTACTGGCGCTTTTTGCTGAGCGAATTAAGAATCGTTTGCGTGAAGAAGATTTGGTCGCAAGGTTGGGCGGAGATGAATTCGTTATTCTTATTGAGAACATAAAGGATACTACCGAGGTTGCCGGTCTGTCTCAGCAATTAATTGTAGAGATGCAAAAGCCGTATCAGCTTGAAGATGATTTCGTGGTGACAGTTTCCGCGAGCATCGGCATCAGTTTGTACCCATCGCACGCCAAAGATGAAATGCGCTTGCTGCGCAATGCAGATACGGCCATGTATTTGGCAAAAGCGAAGGGCCGTAATACCTTCTGTTTTTATTCGTCAGAATTGACCGATGCCGTTGAACAACGCTTGGTAATGGAGATTGAACTCCGCAAGGCCATCGACTTAGAGCAATTTGTCGTTTATTACCAACCCATGGTGGACATAGTTAGCGGCGAAGTGTTTGGTGCTGAAGCATTGGTACGTTGGCAAGATCAAAACGGTCACATAAAGTCTCCCGATGAATTTATTCCGGTGGCGGAAGAGACTGGCTTGATTACGGCTCTTGGTAAATGGGTGTTGAAGCAAGCCTGTATGGATATGGCCCGTTGGATAGCTATGGGTTTGTCGATTAAAAAAATCTCGGTCAACTTTTCTCCCGGGCAATTCAAAACGACCAATATTGTATCATTGGTCTTAGACACCATGAAATCCTGTGATCTGCCGCCTCATTTTTTGGATATTGAAATCACAGAAAACACCTTGGTTTCTCAATTGGATAAGATGGAGCAAGTTGTCTCTACCTTGAAAAAAAAAGGCGTTAGTTTTTCCATTGATGACTTCGGTACGGGTTATTCTTCTTTGACATATCTTAAAGAATTATCATTTGATCGAATTAAAATTGATCGTGGTTTTATTAGAGATATTTTCGATGATAAAAATAATAATCAGTTAGTGCGTGCCATCATCAACATGGGGCATAACTTAAATCTATCAGTGGTTGCAGAAGGCGTTGAAACTCAGCAGCAATTAGATTTTCTGAAGCTCTTATGTTGCGACTTTTATCAGGGTTATCTAATGAGCTATCCTTTGCCTGTTAAAGAGTTCGAAGCTCTCTTAACGGTTCCACCTGATCTTAAAAAACTGAACTCTGCTTTAGGAACCTCTGGCCAAGTCACGATATAAATGGGGGCGAAATTATTTATTTAGTCCGATGTTTAAACTCCCAATTGAAATTGGTGTGTGTTTATAAAGGGCGGGAATAAAACGATATTGTACAGTCGTGATGATAGCCCGGTTAAAATTAACCTAAAGCTGTTTACATTGATCTCTTTCATGGCTCTTTTACTAATGATGTTGTTGAATGTACATTGAAAACAATAATAGGCTCATATTTAAAAACAAAAGTTGTTAATTTGTGTGGGCTATGGTCATTGCATAAATATAAATTGCTTATTAGGCAAGGGAATAAAAAATGAGTGAATACAGCCCAAGCTAAAATAAGTTTATAAAATAATGAAAAACCATGCTGATTTTCATTATTTTATAAGCGCTCAGAGATGATATAAACTTTTTGGATAAGACCTTCATAAGGTAGGCTAGACAGTCTATTTTACCTCCCTATCTGAAAATATTCATCGGCCGCAATTTCAAAAATTCGTTTTTCGGTTGTCACATCAAAAATTTCTCGCCCAAAATCACACTATCCATGACATCCAATGCGACTTCGATTTCTGGGTGTATAGCGGTAGTTTTATCTGTGGGGCCACTCCAAATTTATTTCTGATAAAGACCGGTTCGTTGAATAAATGCCGCAAGCGAGTCAGCACTTCACTCATTGCAGGTTGGCTGATATGAATTCGTTCCGCCGCACGGGTGATATTGCGCTCATTATAAATGGCGTCAAATACTTTCAGCAATTTTAAGTCATATTTAATCATTCATGTATTGTATATTAACTATGTTAGTCAACTTACCCCCTGCAGAGCCTGAGGCTTATTGGGTGACGTCCTAAAAGGGCTTAATTAAGCGCCCGAGGCGCAAAAGACTACACTTTAAGATTCAATTGATCTCGATGAACATCATTCTTTTCCTGGTCCCGATTATATTCTTTAATCGTATCTTCATCTAAGCCAACTTTAGAAACATAGTAGCCTCCAGGCCAAAAAGCTTCGCCATTAAAGTTTCTTTTCCGCGCCTTAAACTGTCGAGCTATTGACACTCCACTTTTCCCCTTTATAAACCTAACCACCTTGGATACCGCCACTTTCGGAGGTATACTCAGGAATATATGAACATGATCAGACATCAAACGGCCCTCCTCTATCACAAACACCCTCTGCCGAGCCAAATCATGGAAAACATTACCCACATGTTTTCGAATAGCGCCAAATATCAACTTTCTTGTTTTCTTCGAAATAAATACAGCGTGGTATTTACAATCACAACGGGTATGGCACATACTATTAGAGTCTTGCATAGGTTTTTTTCTCTTGTCTTTTAGTCGAAACCTGAGAGCACCTATAACGCGCTAGAGGTAAAGCCTATGCGAGTCGCTCCAGCAGAACTGGGGGTTTACCCGTTGTTAATTATTGTTTTTTTATTTGCCTTTGTTTTTCTTATAGTGGCCTCGAAGTCGAGAAAAAGTCGATTCATCATCACAACAGAGGATCTCTAGATAAAAAACCACCACTCTAAAAGCCTATTGCTGGCAACAATCCTAAGCGCCACATCAGCATTCAGCTTTGCCCACAATTTGGAACAACCCTGGGAAGCCAAGCAACTAAAAGCGCCAGAGTCAGTGGTTTACGACATGTGCAGCCACTTGTCGTTTTTCCCCGATGTCAACGGTGACCCAGATGCAAAAGATGGTAACGGCTTTATTTCCACATTAAAAATGGATGGCAGTACCATTCATTTTTAATGTGTGGAAGGCTTACATGCACCCAAAGGTTTGGCGGTTGTTGGCGATATTTTGTATATCGATGAATTAATCGAAATCAATATTAATAATGGGCCTTTAGTGAAATGTCACCCGGCTTTTAGGGCTAATTTCTTAGATGATGTCGCCGCTGACCAGCAAGGCAATATCTATGTTTCTGACATGTTAACCAATACACTGCATCATCTCAGTGAAGGGCAATTTAGTATCTGGCAACAAAATGATGCCCTTGTCTTCCCTAACGGCTTATATGTTGAGGGTGATCACCTTATTGTAGGTTCTTGGTGCGTTACGACTGCTGGTTTCAAAAGTGATGTGCCCGGTCACCTCAAACAAGTTTCATTGGTAGATCGATCGATTGCAAGGGTGGGGAATGGTTCACCTGTCGGCAATCTCGATGGTGGAGAATCAGACGGCAATGCCAATTACTTTGTGACTGATTGGCTGAGCGGCGGTTTATTTAAAATTGATCATCAGGGTAATACCGAAAAGTTATTACCCTTGGTTCATGGTTCAGCCGATTTGGGCATGGTGCTGAATCAACAACTATTATTGGTGCCGATGATGCTCGAAAACAGATTTGTAGCCTTCAAGATTCAATAATAATTCTCACCCCACAACTTAACCACCACTCCCGTAATTCAATTGGATATGATCATGAAAAATATTTTAATACTCGTCACCAACCACGGCACTTTGGGTGCAGCTAAAGAAAAAAATGGTACCTACTCACCCGAACTCACCCATGCTTTACATCAATTTATTGAAGCTGATATGGTTTTTGATATTGCTAGTCTTGAAGGCGGATCAGTACCGCTCTATGGCGAGGATGTTGACGATGGAGTTAATTTAGAAGTGTTAATGAATACGGCTGTCAGCAAAGCGCTTCGCCACACCAAGCATCTAGATCAAATTAAACCCGAAGATTACGATGCTGTTTTTTATCCCGGTGGATTCGGTTTGCTCTATGATCTAGCCAAAAGTGAACAGGCCGGAAATATCAGTGCAGCTATATTCGAAAATGGTGGTGTTGTTGGTGCCGTCTGCCATGGGCCTGCGGGATTACTCCCTGTAACACTAGCTAATGGTGACAACATTATGAAAGATATAAACGTTACGGGCTTTACTTACGAAGAGGAAAAAGACTTTGGCACCCTGGAAAAAATCCCTTATTTACTTGAAGAATCGTTAACACGTATCGCCGGTCAGTACAGTAAAAAAGGCCCGTGGACACCCTTTGTTATAGAACAAGGCCGCGTTATTACTGGGCAAAACCCTCAATCAGCAACAGGGGTTGGCAAAGCCATGGTGGCGCAGCTCAACACAAAAAAATAGAGTTAATGTCGCTCTCGCTTTAGTAAATTAAAAGGGGGGGGGATGTTCAAAACTCTTTAAGTTTACCCAATCACGAATACCACTATAAACGACTTCTATGACTGAAAAAATAATGGCGGCTATTAAGGGACGTTAAGGGTGATCTTAATAGTGTGGCAGAATAAATCTGCCTTTAATTGGCAACAGTGGCTGATATTGATGGCGTGATGATGTTTTGCGCAGGCAAAAAAGCGTGTTTATACTTTTGGGGCTTGCAAAGTAAAAAGATTAAGGATAATAAATTTTTAATGATCAGCTTTTTTACTTTGCGAGTGTATTTAATAATTATTTTTTTAATTAGCTTCCAACATTTTTATTAACTGCTTGATTGCATAGCCTGCAGTGCTGCTTCCGCAACTAGCTCTGCTGTGGTTGCCGATAGTGTCCAGCCAAGGTGCCCATGACCGGTATTATAGAAAACACCGGGTTTTTTACCAGCCCCTACTCTAGGCAACATATTGGGCATCATCGGTCGTAAACCAGCCCAAGGGATCACATTTTCTGTTGAAACTCCGGGGAAAAATCGTTCACACCACTTTGTAATCGGTTTGATACGATCATCGCGAATATTGAGGTTGTAACCATTAAACTCAGCGGTACCGGCAATTCTAAGGCGGTCTTTACCCAAACGGCTAAGAACTAGTTTCGCCTCATCATCAAGCAGGCTTACCCAAGGAGCCGCCTTTTGGCTTTCTTCATCATTAAGGTCAACGGTGATTGAATAACCTTTAACTGGATAGATGTTAACTCTGTCACCGAGCATACTGGCTAATTTGCGGCTACCTACGCCAGCACAGATAACGATATTATCAAAATTATTGGACTGTTTTATGTTATCTTTATCCATCCACAACAGGTCAATGCTGTCACCCTTATGGTCAATGTCAGTAATGTTCGAGCGATAGTGAAACTCTACACCATGACCCTCACATGCATTAGAAAGACCAAAAGCATAACGGTGAATATCGCCCGTAAAGTCGCTAGGAGTATAACAAGCACCGCTAATTTCGGTTTGTATTGCAGGTTCGATATTACGAGCTTCATCCGCAGTGATTGCATGGCGCTCTAAGCCGCCCTTGGCTAATAGTTTGTTAACCTTTTTGGCATGATCAAATTCAGTTGAATCAGTAAATACATGAAGAATCCCTCTGTTTTCGCAGTCAAAGTCAAAACCTTCCCGAGCTGCATGGCTTTTTAGGTGTTCTCTGGCCGCTATAGCCAAACGTACCGTTTCAATTGTATTTTTTTCATAATGCGGAATAGCAGCCATAAACTCTGCCATCCATGAATACTTGTGAAAGCTGGGCATTGGGTTAATTAGAAGCGGAGCGCCCGCTGTAAACATCCATTTCATGCCTTTAAATATAGTCGACCATTTATTCCAAACTTCTGCATTAGACGCTGAAAGCTGGCCTCCGTTAGCATAGCTTGTCTCCATAGCAGCGTATCGATTACGGTCAAATACAGTCACGCGGAAACCTCGCTGCAAAAGGGAATAGGCTGTAGTTATGCCAGTGATGCCGGCACCTATAACAGCGATTGATTTTTCAGATTGGGACATTTTAGTTTCCTTGACGAAATATAAGGTTTCAAATAAGTATCAATAGATACCCTGACCCCATCTGTCTTGGAACCTGAGCGTTTTGCAGTGGTTTATAACTACTTTCGCCTTCGGTGGGTGATGATCACCTCTCTCCAGATTGCTAGCCGATTGTGCAGTACTTTTGCCTGAGAGTTTACGGGACGTTGCTCCTTCGGCGTTGGGGTCTAATACCCCAATCTCTCCTGCATATCGGTCAAATAGCAAAGTCAACTATACGGCCTCCAATTGAATGGGTCAAAGATCTTTTAATTCTACCCCAAAGCAGAGGCTTAACATTACAAAATCAAGCTGGCTGCAGTCGGTGAGAATTTGGGAGGGGTGGTATTTTGCATAGCCAAAAAATGTGTCTATACTTTATACACTGGGTAGAAAATAAGTGTGGAAAGCGAGCTTAGACATACTTTAATTTTAGCTTAAGGTAATGCTCCTTAACCAGAGGGTTGATGTAGTTGGCTATAGTTATCGGTATCCAAAAGGAAAATAATTGGTTAAACCTTTCAGCGTCAATAAATTGACCAATACGTTTTGACGTGGATACAAACGAACCCCACGCTCTATTCATTATACTAATTTTTCTTTTGCTAGGGGCTAAATATGCAACTGTCTTATCATACATACACTGATGCATGGGATACACCTTTACAAACGTCCCTTGATTCGAAAAACACATTAGTCATTGTATTTGGCACTTCAAAAAGTATTAAAATTGTAGAACCATTTAACCAGCTTATAAACGACTTTCCTTCTTCTATCTTTATAGGTGCTTCTAGCGCCGGTGAAATTGCGCAAGAAGAATTACTAGAGGATTCCTTAGTCGTGGCTGTAATCGCCTTTAAACATACAAAAATCAAACTCGTTTCTCACTCGGCGGCCTCGCACCACAGCTCGTTTGACGACGGTAGAGCTGTAGCTGAATCTTTGCTTGAAGATGACTTAACAGCAGTATTCGTGCTGAGTGACGGACTAAATGTTAACGGATCGCAACTTACCAAGGGCTTAAGTAGTATTTTTTCAAATGATATTATTGTGACAGGTGGACTAGCCGGCGATGATGACCGCTTTGAAAGTACTTGGGTAATAGTAGATGGAGAATTACGGTCACATTACGTAACAGCTGTTGGATTGTATGGTGAACATGTGCACGTCGCATATGGTTCTAGAGGTGGCTGGGACAAGTTAGGTATAGCGCGAAAAGTGACACGCTCAACGGATAACATTCTGTATGAAATTGATAATCAGCCAGCATTAGAAATTTATAAACAATACTTGGGTGACAAAGCAGCGGGATTGCCGGCGACAGGCTTACTTTTCCCACTCCAACTTACCGAAGACTACGCCAAAGGTGAAGCCAAAGTCCGTACCATTTTATCCGTAAATGAAAGCGAACAATCTATTACCTTTGCTGGTGATATTCCAGAAGGCAGCTTAGTGTCGCTGATGAAAGCGAATTATGACCGTTTGGTAGATGGCGCACTCGGTGCCGCAGAATCGGTTGATTTAAAAGGCCACGATAATGAGCCTGTGCTGAGTATTGCCATAAGCTGTGTAGGTCGACGCTTAGTCCTTAAACAACGTACTGAAGAAGAACTTGAAGCAATACTTGAGGTGTTCCCGTCCAACACAGCACAAATTGGTTTTTATTCTTACGGTGAAATTTCTCCATTAACCGATGGACGATGTGATTTACACAATCAAACTATGACGCTAACACTAATATGGGAAAGTGATGCACCGATTGCTTAAACGGCAACTTAAAAAAGTAGGTGCCCAATCCTTAAAATTATTGGATGTTAACCAGCAAGAAAAATTGATTGGTTTAATCAATCAAGCCTACTTCGATGCCGATGAAGACCGTTTATTACTTGAGAATTCTCTTGATGTATCATCGATGGAAATGCAAAACTTATATGATAAAATTAAATCGAATGCACAATCAAAAATTCAGCAAAGCGAAGAAAAATATAATCGTCTTGTACGCAACCTCAAACAATATTACTTCTTTTACACCCTCAATATAAAGGGTGAATACACTTATGTCAGCGATTCTATTTTAGATATGCTGGGTTACACGGTTGACCAATTTAAAAATAACAATCAGTCCTATTACACTACCGACACCATTAATGACGCTAAACAAGAATATTTAGAAAAGTCCAGAAAAGGCGAAAAGCTGCCGCCTTATATATTGAATATGCTCCACCAAGACGGCAGTATTAAGCATATAGAAGTCATGCAATTACCTATATTTAATGAACAAGGTGAGGTCATTGAAATAGAGGGTATAGCCCGTGACATTACAGAACACACTAATGCGCGTGAACAACTCAATTATATTGCCCTGCACGATACCTTAACCGGTATTGCGAACCGATATAGTTTATTCGCTCAAGTCGAGAAAATTATTGTCGATGCACATTATTCTCAAGGTAAATTTGCTGTATTTTTTATAGACTTAGATCACTTTAAAAAGATTAACGACGCCTTGGGCCATAATGTTGGCGACAAGCTACTGCAAGCTGTGGTCGCAAAAATAACCCCTACTATTCGCCATAGGGATGTGTTTGCCCGTATTGGTGGTGATGAATTCATATTGGTATTGACCGATATTGAAGAAAAAAATCTCGTTTCCATAGTCAACAAAATGCTTAATTTGCTGCGTGAAGACTGGATAGTCGATAATTATGAATTAAAAATTTCATCAAGCATTGGTATTTCAGTTTACCCCTATGATGGCACAGACATACAAACACTCATGAAGAATGCCGACATTGCTATGTTTAAAGCTAAAAAGTCAGGCCGTGATAATTTTAGCTTTTTTACCGAACATTTAAACTTAGAGGTGCAAACTGAAATACGCCTTGAAAGAGACATGGTAAAGGCGCTTAAAAAAAACGAGTTTGTTTTGCATTTTCAGCCTAAAGTGACGGTGCAAGACAATCTCATCATTGGTGCTGAAGCGCTCATCCGCTGGTACCACCCTGAGCTAGGCCTGATTACCCCTAATCGCTTTATTCCTCTGGCAGAAAGTACGGGCTTTATACTTAAAATAGGACGCTGGGTGATTGAGGAGTCTTGCCGAGCTATCGCTCGTGTCAACAATGCCCACCATAAAAAATTTCATTTGGCGCTTAATTTATCAACCCGACAAATTGAAAATGATAACCTCTTTGACATCATCGATAAGGCGATAAAAAAAACGTCTATAGACCCCTCTCAAATACACCTTGAAATAACCGAAAGCATTATTATGGATAATTCGAAAGCGGCTGTGGCGCAACTCAATAAAATCAAAACCCTAGGTGTGCATATTTGCATGGATGATTTTGGAACTGGCTATTCTTCACTTTCATGCTTGCATCAATTCCCCATTGACACACTTAAAATTGACAAGGCCTTCATTGATCAAATTCAACCAGAAGGATCAGAGGCGGTACTACTTGACACCATTATTGTAATGGGTAAAACCCTGGGCTTAGTCATTGTTGCTGAGGGAGTAGAGCATGAATACCAAAAAGACTATCTGGAAAAGAAAGGTTGTCTTTTTTATCAGGGTTACTTATTTTCTAAACCCATTAGTGAAGTCGACTATATAAAACTAGTTAAAGGGACCTGACGAGTATAGGAAGAATAAACGATCTACCCATTCTATTTAAAAGGCACTGGCTTTATTGGGTTGGGTATGATTAAACTGATTGAAAGGAAAGTAGGTTGGGAAGGAAGGCTGGTCTTTGCATAGTGTTATAGACGACCCTGTCGAATTTGATTGTATCAACTGTAAACGTATCGGTAGCGCTATCCGCCCCAAGCGAGCCTCATGGTGGTTCAAATAAGTCATTGTTACCGGAGATTTTTCCCCTTTATCGTGTCTTGTATTACTAGTTAATACCTTGACATCAGGAGAGTTTATGTCACATGTTTTCCCCCGCCACACTAAAGCCTATCTACCCGTTATCTCTTCTGGTGATGGTGTGTATTTAGTAGATGACAAAGGCAAGCGCTATATCGATGGCTCCTGTGGTGCTGCCACCTCGTGCCTAGGTCATAATAATGCCAAGGTCATTACTGCGATTAAGTCCCAGTTAGATTCTATAGCGTATGCCCACACGGGCTTTTTTACCTCTAGTTCAGCGGAGAAGCTTGCCGATAAGCTGATCGCGCATGCCCCCGAAGGCATTGAAAAAGTGTACTTAGTCTCGGGTGGCTCCGAAGCCGTCGAGGCTGCTCTAAAGCTGGCGCGGCAGTATTTTATTGAAAAAGACGAATCCAGCCGCCGACATATTATTGCGCGACGACAAAGTTATCATGGTAATACTCTGGGTGCGTTAGCGACTGGCGGTAATGAAGCGAGACGCAAAGCGTTTGCTCCACTGTTGATCGAGACAACACATATCTCGCCTTGCTATGAGTATCGAGATCGCCAAGCAAACGAAAGCGCTTACGATTATGGGCAGCGTGTGGCGAATGAGCTAGACGCAGAGATAGAGCGTTTAGGTACAGAAAATGTTATGGCTTTTGTTGCCGAGCCTGTTGTGGGTGCAACCGCAGGTGTGTTGCCGCCAGTAGACGGTTACTTCGCTCGTATTCGAGAAATTTGTGATCGTCACGGGGTATTACTGATCTTAGACGAAGTGATGTGTGGTATGGGGCGTACAGGTACATTATACGCGTGCGAACAAGACGGTATTACACCGGATATTGTGACTATCGCAAAAGGTCTTGGTGCAGGTTATCAACCTATTGGTGCGATGCTATGCACTAACGAGATTTACCAGACTATTGCCGATGGCTCGGGCTTTTTTCACCATGGCCATACTTATATGGGGCATCCGACGGCGTGTGCGGCATCGCTATCAGTATTGGAGCAGCTTGTTGAAGATGACTTGGTGGGTCAGTCGCAGCGCATGGGGGTTCTGTTTCACCACGAGCTGGTTGAGGCCTTTGGCGACCATCCATATGTGGGTGATATTCGCGGTCGTGGCTTGTTTTGGGGGCTGGAGTTAGTGGCGGATCGCACCACCAAACAGCCTTTTCCTGCAGAGAAAAAAATACATCAACAAATAAAAGCGGCTGCGTTTGAGGCCGGATTAGTGTGTTATCCCGGCGGCGGTACGATTGATGGAAAAGTCGGTGATCATATATTGCTGGCACCGCCTTTTATTATTAATGAAAGCCATATTAAAGAAATTATTAGTAAGCTAGCGATTGCGCTTAAGCAGGTATTGTAATGTCACGATATACACCTCTCCCCACTATTATGGTGGCGCCCAATGGTGCGCGTCGCGGTAAAGCCGATCATGCACAACTGCCAATCGTGTTACCTGAAATTATCCATACGGCGCAATCTTGTTGGCAAGCAGGGGCGGGCGGCTTGCATTTACATGTGCGTGGTGATCAAGGTGAACATGTATTAGATGCGGGTTTATACAAAGAGGCTATTACTGAGCTGAAAAGGGTTGTTCCAGATATGCTGGTACAAATCACCACCGAGGCAGTAGGCGTTTATCTTCCGCCAGCGCAGCGCCAAGTCGTGAAAGATGTGCGCCCCGAAGCCGCGTCGGCCTCAATAGCTGAAATGTTATTGGATAATGACCGCAAAGCCGCAGTGGATTTTTATTGTTGGTGCGACGCAGCGAGTATTGTGATTCAGCATATCCTTTACAGCCAAGACGATCTCGCGCGGCTGTATAGTTTATTAGGCGAGGCGGGCGTAAATTGTGAAGGCTTGCAACTGCTGTTTGTGCTCGGTCGGTACACCAAGGGGCAGCAAAGCCAAGCTAGTGATTTACTGCCCTTTACCGATTGGCTAAAAGCGAATGCGCTTACAGCGGATTGGGCCGTGTGCGCATTTGGCCAAAATGAAACGACTTGTTTGCGCGCAGCCTATCTTGCGGGCGGCAAAGTGCGCATCGGTTTTGAGAACTCATTGCTGAACGCAGACGGTTCTTTTGCGGCTGATAATGCAGAACGCGTTGCGGAAATTAAGTGCTTAATAGATGCCGTCGACGCGGACTAGTGAAGAACTTTTGATGCCCATAGCCCAGCCTATGATGAATTAGCTATAACCATTAAATATAACGATCAAGTAATAGAGCGAGTTTTTTCCTGTTGCTCAACTTAACGCCTTAACAAAAATTTTCGAATTACGTTGATAGTTATATAGTTTTTGTCTTTCTTGCGGCAATATTTCAAGTGAGGATAAACTAAAGCCTTGCTCCAAAAACCAATGCTCGGTTTGTGTTGTTAATACAAACAGCTGTTTCATTTTAATTTTTAACGCTTGTTTTTCGACATGGGCTAACAGTTTTGCTGCTCTACCATTACCTTGATACTCGGGATGGGTGGCCATGCAAGCAAGTTCACCTGAATTATCTTGGATAAAGCGATACAGAGCGGCGCAGGTGACAATAGTGCCATCTATCTCCATTACCGTAAAATGTTCAATCTCTTGCTCTAAGCGTTCTCGCGAACGTTTGACTAAAACACCCTCTTCTTCAAGAGGTTCGATTAAACTAAGAATACCGCCGACATCATCAATACGTGCGCGTCGAATCAATTCATAGCTATCACGATGCACCATAGTGCCAAAACCATCGCGAGTAAATAACTCTTTTATAAGTGCGCCATCGTCTGTATAGCTAATAATCTGCGCACGATTAACGCCGCGATCACAAGCGCTATAACACGCTTTTAATGAAAAGTGGCTGTCAGTGGCCTCTTTCCGCAATAGTAATTTCTCACATTGTAAGAGTGTTAACTGTCTTTGCAGTTCGCCATCATCACCGATAACACCGTTAGCTTTAGTGAAAGCAATGATCTTGTCCGCTTCCATTACAACGGCAATTTCTGTCGCGACTTCCGTATAGGTTAAGTTGAATGTTTCGCCCGTCACTGAGAACCCTATAGGGGAGACCAAAACAATTGAACCATTAAAAGACATTTCGTCTAGGCCATAGGCATCAATCTTTCTGACTTTACCGGTATACTGTAAGTCGACGCCATCGACTACACCGCAGGGCATGGCGGTTACTACATTGCCGCTGCGTACCTGTATATCAGCATTATGCATCGGTGAATTGGGTAAGCCTGTTGAGAGCGCAGCCTCAATTAAAAAACGGGTTGCGCCAACCGCATCAATAAAGGCAGCGAGCGTTTCTTTATCCGTTACGCGCTTACCATGATGGATCTGAGTTTTTATGTCATTTTTATCAAGTTGTTGTTCTATTTGCTGTCTAGCCCCATGAACTAAGATAATTCTTACACCCAAGTGATTTAGCAGGGTGATATCGTGAATAATATTAGCAAAATTGCTATGGCTGACAGCCGCGCCGGGGAGCATGATAACGAAGGTCTTGTTGCGATAAGACTTGATATAGGGGGATGTTTGCCTAAAAGAAGAGACGTGGTCAGTGTGCTTGTTCATGTTTTACTAAATATGCTGCTTGTATTGGTGATTTGACAGTGATTAAACCATAGTATTCCTGAATAAGCACCTGCCTTACCGCCGCCGTTTGATTCGCTGGCTGAAAAGAGTCAGTTAGTATGTGGGCCTAGCCGTACTTTACGGGGTGACTATTTCTTCAATGTCAGTGTCTACTCAATACAGCCTGATATAAACTAGCTAGTAGTAGTGAGAGAGACGCGCTTAAGATTAACCTTCTATTTAAAGGCATTTTCCATGAATGAGTCAGAACCCGATCCATCGGACCACCGAATTAAAGCACTATTTAGCTACGTCCCAGTCTTGCCCGAGTAAACCATAGTCAAGTGGCGTACTGCAATTATGCAAAGCAAGAATGGTTCAACGGTAAGAAAGATTCTTGCCTACTGCCATATCCCGCAACGCTTTACGCCACAAATTAACGACTTAACCAGCAGTACTTCGTGCCTTCTCTCAAGTTCCACCGTCCCTGCTTCTTCCCACATATCGTCATTGATAACAAAGGCAGGCAGTAAAACAATATCGCTACGATAAATTAAAGCCATTGAAGAATGCGTAGAGGTATTTAAAATTGAAGCGGCCTTAGAAAAGCTGGATACACTGGTCAACCAAATCGGAGATAATAAATCCGTGCGGCAGTTTCAAGCTACTAGAACTCCGCGTTTTAACACCATCTTTGGATGAAAAAACAGGCTGGGTCAGCTGCTACTTCAGACTCATTTTAGAATTGGGATATACTTGTATAGCTATTTTAGCTTTTAGGCAGCGCTGACTGATTGTTTTAATGTAGACTATCAGGTTATCTAAATAACGATCAAAATAGCCTTGCTGTTAAACGTTAAAACTAATAGTGACTTTTAGACCGATGAATAGTTGGATTCAACAACACGCTATGAAAATACGTCGAGGCCACATTATTGCTTCATTTTTATCTTTTACTGGCCGCTTACCTCTAACGTTATGCCGCGGCTTAGGGCGAATTATTGGCTTCTTTCTATGGGTAAGCCCTAATCGTAGCCGCAGTACTACCAAAACCAATATTGCTATTTGTTTTCCGGAACTATCCGCTAGCCAGCAAAGAAAGTTAGTTTTTAACAGCCTACAGCATACGGGTATGTTAGTTTTTGAAATGCCCGTTATATGGCATCAACCCTATTCATGGC